>JABSQL010000154.1 GCA_013215865.1 Candidatus Margulisiibacteriota bacterium | reverse complement strand
GCCTCCGGCATGACAGCTGGGTCGGCATTAAAATTAAATATTCGACTATGCATGGGTCGTCTCCAACTGACACATCGCACGTTGGATCACCAATCTAAGAACTGTTTCTAGCCGATCCTTGTATGCTGAGGAAGAAAGATGGCTTAACGTATCTTTTGCCCGTTCTTCATAAGTTAATAGTAATTTCTGTATGTCACTGATAATCATATCAAATTTCACCAATCTCATAAGCTCTTCTAGAGCAGCCGCATCTGAACGGGCCAGAAGTTTATCCATCTGATTTTTCTCCTGAGATGTCATATCTTTGGTCATGAGAATAATAGGAAGGGTCATTTCTCCCAGCTGAAAATCTTGACCCCCTCCTTTTTTAAGAGACGCCTCTGCATCTACGATGTCTAACACGTCATCTGTTAATTGAAAAAGTACGCCTAAATTCATCCCAAATTGGGCCATTTGATCTTGAATAAATACGGTTTGGTCCGCCAATATCGCTCCACAACGACATGAGGTAGAAAATAAAGCACCCGTTTTCCTTTCAAGTATCCCCAAATATTCTTCGAGTGAAAGCAGGCTGTTTCCCCTTTGATCCACTTGAAATATTTCGCCTTCACACATGGCACTCACAGACCGGCTGACATCATGCAAAATATCTGTATTTCCTGTGTCTGCAATTAATTCCAGAGACAGTGAATATAAATACACACCCATGGGAATAGCGATGTCCGCTCCCCATTTTTTCACAATCGTTGGTTTGTTATGCCTGATGTCTGCTTTATCCAAAATGTCATCATGTATTAAAGACGCCATGTGAATAAGCTCTATCGCTGCCCCTATTTTAATCGCGTGTTTGATTTTAGCCGGAGAATTCTCAAACGATAGCATAGAAAATACCATGAGTGCTGGCCTCAACTGCTTCCCTAATGATTCACCTAAGTAGGACCCAATGTCATTGATTGCCTGAAACTGGCTTTTTTTAATCTTCTCTTTTATCAAGGTGCTTATGTCATCCATTTCAGTTTGAATGGGGGCATATAATGTGTCTAAATCCATGATCTTTTCTCCTTAAATTTGATTACAAATATACTCTATGTCGACATACTCTTCAATCAAACTTTTAATACGCGATATTTTTTCAGAGTCCTCTGCACGCACTTTAAATATCGTACTGTTAATCTTAGATGCAATTGTAAATGAATCTTCCTCTACAAGCAGCAATGGAATATTGGTGCGATATATTAAATCCAACAGCTTTTGATGGGGTCGAATGCCATTCGTAAAAACAATTCCAGACACATAATAAACCACATTATTCTCTAGCATATTGCCGATCAAGGCGGTTAAAATAAGTCCCTCTCTATTTCCAGGCACAATTAATAATGTGTTTTCGGTAAACGCATCCAATGCATTGTGAGGTTGCATATCTCCGATTACAAATTTTCGCACCACATTTTGAAGGCTATCTTTTTTAGAGTATAGTATTTCCATATCCAAATCTTCTGCCAGCTCAGAAATAGACGGATAGGTCAACAATTTTTCGTGGGGGATCACACCTAAAACCTTCACACCAAACCGATCCAATCCTTTTCTGAGTAGTCGGTCTATCTTTGTGTAT
>JABSQL010000153.1 GCA_013215865.1 Candidatus Margulisiibacteriota bacterium | reverse complement strand
ATTGGCAGGGGACCCTTCCTATGAAGTGACGGGAGATATTACATTTTTAGGTGAGGATATTTTGGAAATGGAACCAGATGAACGGGCCCTTAGAGGGCTGTTTTTGGCGTTTCAGTATCCTGTAGAGATACCGGGAGTCAATAATGCCAGTTTTTTGAGAATGGCTTACAATGCCAAAATGAAGCATCTTAAAAAAGATGAGATGGATCCCATGGAATTTGAAGTGTTTCTGAAAGAAAAATTGAAGCTGGTTAAAATGCCTCTGGACTTTATGAATCGACAGGTAAATCACGGGTTTTCAGGTGGAGAAAAGAAGCGCAACGAAATTGTACAATGTGCGGTTCTGGAGCCCAAGTTGTCTATTTTGGATGAAACAGATTCAGGCCTTGATATTGACGCCCTTAAAACCGTTGCAGAAGGGATTAATACACTCAAAAAACCAGATAATGCCATATTGATGATCACCCATTATCAGCGCATTTTGGAATATGTAACACCAGATGTCGTTCATGTGATGATTGATGGTCGTATTACCCAGTCAGGTGACAAATCCCTGGCATTGTCTCTTGAAGAAACGGGATATGAGGGCATGGTGTCCAAGTAAAGATGAAGAAACAGTTGACGAAAAATGAACCTCAATGGCTGCTGACATCACGGAAAAATGCCCGTCTTGAGATGGATAAAGTGGGTGCACCTACCACCTCAGATGAAGAGTGGCGGTATATCAATCTAGACCCTATTTTAAAGGGTTCTTTTGAGGACCCGGCGATGGAATGGGGTGGTTTTGATATTGTGAAACCTTATATGGAAGATAAAAATTTTCACACAGTAGTGATGGTGAATGGGAGATTTATAGAAGGGCAGATTGAGAGTAAAGCGGTCCATATCAATTCTTTGTCCCAATTATTAGTAGGAGATTATCCGCAGTTTCAAGAACATTGGGAGAAGAATGTAACAGATCCCCATCACTTTCATTTAAAGAATACGGCTCAGTTTGAGGATGGTGTGGGTGTGATAGTACGTCAGAATCAAACGGCACCATTGCCCATACGCATCTTGTCTATACAGCAAGGGAAAGATGGAAAACCGGTGGTTTCTCAGCCTAGGGTGATGATTATTCTAGAAGAAGGTGCCTGTGCGAAAATATGTAAAACGGACATTTCTGTTGATCGGTTATCGTCGTTTAGTAATATGGTAACAGAATGCTATGTGGGTAAAGAAGCCGATCTCGAGGTAGTCTCCATCCATGAAGAAGGGGCAAAGACGACTCAATTTGATACGACAACGGTGAATTTAGAACAAAAAAGTCGATTTGTGTCACATACCTATTCTGAGTCACAGGATTTGGCCCGATATGACAGTCATATTAATTTTAGAGGTGAAGATGCGTATGCTGAATTAAATGGTTTGTCGCTTTTAAGTGGGCGGTCTCATGTGTTTCATCATACACGGGTGAATCATTTGGTTCCAAATTGTGAAAGTAACCAACTCTTTAAGCATATTCTGAATGATCATGCGGAAGCGGAATATAATGGTCTGGTATATGTTGAAAAAGGTGCGCAGAAAACAGATTCTAAGCAAAAAAATGCCAATCTGATATTTTCTGATAATGCCAAGGTGCATTCACGACCACAATTGAAAATATTTGCAGATGATGTTAAGTGTGCCCATGGATCTACGACGGGACAATTGGATGAAGGCGAGGTATTTTATTTAAAAAGTCGTGGACTCACAGATCAGGCGTCCAGAGCCTTATTAACCTATGGTTTTGCAGAAGATGTTATTCAGCGTATGGGCATTTCTAGTATACGGAAGACATTGGAATCCGGGCTTCAACGGCACCTAGATGCCTTAATGGAGTCATCAGAGTGACAGGCTTTGAGGTTGAAGCCATTCGACAGGATTTCCCTATTTTTTCAGAGAAGATGAATAATAAGCCCCTGGTTTACCTGGATAATGCGGCATCTACTCAAAAACCACGTGCTGTCATTGACAGAGTAAAGCAGTTTTACGAATCGGAATATGCGACGGTTAATCGGGGGGTATACGCATTAGGTGGGGCGGCTACAGAGATGGTGGAAACTGTACGTAAACAGGTTCAAGAGTTTATAGGGGCTAGGGAAAGCTCAGAAATTATTTTTACCCGGGGTACGACAGAATCGATTAATCTTGTGGCACATGCATATGGCCGCAAATTTCTCGGAGCGGGTGATGAGATTATCATTTCTGTTATTGAGCATCATTCCAATATTGTCCCATGGCAAATTTTATGTGAAGAAAAAGGCATTAATCTTAAAGTGATTCCTGTGAATGATAAGGGAGAGTTATTGTTAGATGCCTATGAAGAGTTGATTTCAAAGCGAACCAAACTAGTATCGATTGGTCATATTTCCAATGCATTGGGGACGATTAACCCGTTGAAAGTGATCATTGATCGCGCACACAGTGTGGGTGCAAAAGTGGTGGTGGATGGTGCACAAGGAGCACCACATTCCAACCTAAATGTGATGGCATTGGATTGTGATTTCTATGGGTTTTCGGGACATAAGCTTTTTGGGCCGACAGGGGTGGGGGTTTTGTATGGAAAAAAAGAGCTTTTGGAAAAAATGGACCCATTTTTGGGAGGTGGCGATATGATTAAATCTGTTTCAATGGAGAAAACAGAGTATGCAGATCCGCCTCAGAAGTTTGAGGCTGGAACCCCGCCTATCGCACAGATCATTGGGATGGGTGCAGCGTTAAAATATATTACTCAAATTGGTATGGATGCCATAGTGTCATATGAGCAAATGTTATTGAAAGTCGCGTTGGAGGCATTGGATGAGATAGAAGATATTAACATTATTGGGACTGCAGAGAATAAAGCAAGTGTGATTTCTTTTCTGATTGGTGATATACATCCCCATGATATTGGGACAGTGATGGATCAAGAAGGCATTGCCATTCGGGCGGGGCATCATTGTGCGCAGCCCACCATGAGACGGTTTAAGGTGCCAGCAACAGCAAGGGCGTCTTTTAGTTTATATAACACGGTAGAAGATATTCACGCGTTGGTAAGGGGTATTCATAAGGTAAAGGAGATTTTTCAATGACCGCATTAGATCGTTTGTATCAGGAAATGATATTAGAACATAACCGAAAGCCGAGAAACTTTAAAGTTCTGGAGAAACCCACACATATATCTCATGGTGTGAATCCTTTATGTGGTGATGATTATTATATTTTTTTGACAGTTGAGGATGGGATTATTAAAGACGTTGGCTTTAAGGGGGTGGGGTGTGCCATATCGAAGTCGAGTGCATCGATGATGTCAACGATGATTAAAAATAAGCCTGTAAAAGATGTAATGGAGATGAAAGAGTGCTTTATTTCTAGGCTCACACGAGAAACGGAGACTCCAGAGTGTGATACAATATTGGGCAACTTAACGATATTTGAAGGCGTGAAAGCGTTTCCTGTAAGGGTCAAGTGTGCCACGCTGATATGGCGGGCACTTGAAGATGCGATTTTGCATCAGAAAAAGCCCAAAGAAGATAGGGTCGTAACAACAGAGTAAAAAGGAGATCATCATGACTGATAAAAAAGAGGACATTGAGATTAATGCGCAATTAACCCCTAATCCGGACACATTAAAATTTTTAGTAGGTATCTCGTTATTGGAGAAAGGAAGCATTTATATCAAGGACCACGACACAGCCAAAGGGTCCCCTATAGTGGATGCTCTGTATGCCGTAGAAGGGGTCATTGAGTTGATGATTGGGAGCAACTTTATATCTGTAACGAAATCACAAGATAAAGAGTGGACAAATTTGGTAGAGAGTGTGACGGATACCCTTAAGGATGTGTTGTCCAAGCATGAAGGTATTGATGATGTGTTAAAAGCGCTTCAAAGCCAGCATGCTGCATCAGCAAGTGAAGCTGAGGCCAAAATTAAAGAGATACTAGACACAGAAATACGACCCGCCATTGCGATGGATGGAGGAGATGTGGTATTTGTGAGTTTTGAGAATGGAATTGTCATGTTACAGCTTCAAGGTGCGTGTAGTAATTGCCCGGCTTCAACCATGACCTTGAAAATGGGTATTGAAAACCGCTTAAAAGAGGAGATTCCAGAGATTACTGAGGTTATTGCAGCCTAGATTTTTCTGAAACGAT
>JABSQL010000152.1 GCA_013215865.1 Candidatus Margulisiibacteriota bacterium | reverse complement strand
GGGTTTAATAACAAGGTTAAAGTTGTTATGAGAAGATCTTATGGCTTTAGAACTTATGCTGCTCTAGAAATTGCTCTTTACCATTCTTTAGGTAACTTGCCTTCTCCCCCTTTGACCCACACTTTCTTCTGAGGAGGCTAAGTGTCGATATATATGTATGTGTGCTTGGGAGAGAAAAAAAAGGAGAGTACATATGTCTATATCACCATCACCAGTTTATATTGCACCAGTAATTCCAAAAGGGAGGCCAGTGAAAAAATATGTATACGATTCAGGACTATTTGAAAACAATATAAAAATTGTAAATTTGAATTTAGAGGGATTTATATCAAGAAATAACATTGGTAGCTATCAGTATTTAGTTGCCCTCAAAGCACAGGGAAGTGTTACTGAAGAAATGAAGGCGCACATAAAGGTAGAGCTCTGCAGACTTAGTAAATTACATGAAAACCAAAATAGCTCGAAACAAGAGAGAATTGTCAATTTAAGAAGCATTTTTGGTATTGAGTCAAAAGAATATCTTTCAGAGCAAAAAATAGCAGATGCTCCAGATGAAAAAGAATGCATGGCTACACATCAAAGTATCAACGCACTCAAAAGAATAATTCAATCGAAAAGAGTGCTTGATAAAAAAATGTGGCATATTGTTACGTGTCTTGATGATATGATTAGGGATAAAACCATCACTCCACACGTGTTCAAACACGCAGTGACGTTATGTATTGCTTATCTTAAGATAACAACCGCTAAGGAAAGAGATACATCTAAAAAAGAATTAGATCAAAGAATTACAGCGTACAAGACACTAAAAATGGAATGGTTTCGAGCTAAACTCCCAGAGCATCAATATAATGATGCAGATACTGCAGAAATAACTTTAATGTTCAATAAACAAGTAGAGAAAGAAGTAAATAAAATGCGCAAAGAATTTCTGAAAAAGGATAAACTTCTTTTTGAAACAATTATTAGTATTTATGGCCGATTGTCATGGAAATCAAATGTACATACCGTTCAAATACCTGTGATGCATCATCCATCTTCAAGTAATCATTTTGACGATTCTAAAGACGATGATACATTACCTGAAGGGACGCCGATTAAATCCTTAGCTACCCAGGTTCGTGCTCATATGACTTCTTTTTTGAAGCCTGATGAATGTGAGAAACTTAAAGTGGCTCTCTGTCATACCAACATTGATAAATTTCAATCAATCATGAGTACAATTGAATTTCATGCAAGAAAGAAAGATATTAAAAATTTGTGTGCATTTTTTGAAAAAGTTGGAAATATTGATTTCGTATTAAGTGAAAAACTATTGGGGCATATCCTACGTAACAAGAAAATAAATGATATACATAAAGCATTGGTATTGGAAAGTTTGTTTAAGAGTATAGGAAATGAGCTTAACAAAGAAAAGATACTTGGGCGAATACAAATAATCACTAAAAATGTTAAAGTGGACAATAGCATGGATTGCGTTTTCAAATTGAGGCTCATTCAATCCGTATTGTACGAATGTCAGCAATCAGGAAAAATGCCAAGTGACTCTGAAATTGATCAACTGAAGATGCAAATAGATGACTTACCTTTCGATGATCATGACCTGAAGCGTTGGATGAAAATGGAAATGGATGAATATTTCAATTAGTGACAAGCTAATTGTCATTTTAGATTAAAATCGGTACAATCAGTACCCCATGATGACAGTAGAGAACAACCCATCTAGAAAAATCACCCAGCTCGAAGAACAGTATGGTGAGGTGCCTCTTAAGGGAACAATGACCCAAAAAGAGCCCACAGACGGAACTAAAGAATGGATCACATTTGTAAAACATAACTTGGGGCTTGTAAAAGGGCCTTTTGGTAAGGTCCGGGCAATCATTAAAATTCTTCGGTTTCTCATTGTGAAGGGATAATCATGTTTAATAAGAATAAAGATTTTCCATGGATCCATATTTTTGAAGACCATTGGATCGTGGTCAGAGACGAATTAATGGCTCTTCATCCCGATACCTTTAAACCCTGGCCAGAAACGGCCTTCTTTAACAAAGGGTGGACCACCTTTGGCCTCTATGCCTGGACAGTCAAACTAGATATTAATTGTGCCAAATGTCCCAAGACCACGGCATTAATTGAACAAGTTCCCGGTCTTATTAGCTGCGGCTTTTCCAGTATGCAGCCCGGTACCCACATTCTGCCCCATAGCGCCAACCCCCAAGGAATTTTGAGACTTCATGTACCGTTGAAAGTGCCGGGGAAAGCCGTGTTTCGGGTTGCAAATGAAACCAAAGAGTGGGTAGAGGGCAAATGCTTTGTCTTTGATGACTCCCAAGAACACGAAGCCATTAACTATAGCGACGGGGTTCGGGTGGTCATGTTAGTGGACTTTGAAGGTGGAGATTTGGTCATCAATTCCCCACCGCCCCCGAAATGGTTTCAGAAGTTACTTAGGTAAGTTTTTATTGGCCATTAAAAGGCTCAAATTTAAAAAGAGTAGGAGGCAATAAAGGTCTTGTCGTGTCAAATCGAACTCTTCGCCGGCTATGGTCGCTTGCTGCGCGGGATGCATCGGCCCTATATAAAGAGTAAGTAATATCTTCATTTAACACCCTTATATCTAATCTGGTAAGTGAAATCGCAGGATGAAATATTTGGGACTTAGTTTTACTGCTTTTTTGGCTCATTTTTTTTTGATCACGCCTTGAAGAAGAAAGTAACCCCTCTGTAACCTCATCTGATCCGGCTTGGTCATTAAGTTTATGTAATATTTGGGTCAGAATTTTTGATTCGATTTCTTTTTCTTCGCAGCCGATTGATTTATCTAAAATTTTGATCGTTTGAAATTTAGAGTCATTCCCGGGTGCATATGTTTGACAGTTATGGACCTGAATATTTGTACCTTGTTTGTGATTAAAGTCTTACAGCAGCGTATCGATTTTAGGCTTGTAATGGTGCAGGTGTTTATCGGGAGTATCAAAAATATCTATGAATTCTTCCACTAATTTGGTGATATCTGTATCATTGGGAAGCTTTTTTGCTACCGCAACTATTTTAAAATGTCTGTTCAATGCTATTTTCCTTTAAAATTATTTAATATTCGTAAAATTTAAGTAACTATGGTGTCATGAAAGGAAAAGAGTGTCAACAAATCTACCAAATATTGGGATGGTTTCGGATCATTTCCATGGTTTTGGAGTGTTGGAAGAACGAGAAATGGCTTCGCATGACCAATGCGGCCAGGTCATCAATCACGTCCACATCTTGCCAGGAGGGGAGTTCAAACAGAGAGAGCCCAAATTGGTTGATATGCTTTAGGGTTTCCTCATATACCTGAGGTGTGCTCCAAGGGATATGGTTGAAGACCATGTCTGTATAATTTTTCTTATTAAAACCAATGAGGTAATAGCCGCCGTCTTTTGTGGGGCCAATGACGATATCATGGGTATTGAGGGCTGTGAATGCTTGGTCGAAGAGATGGGGGGGGACGTCAGGGGCGTCACTTCCGATGATAATGACCCGAGAATAGCCTTGTTTGAATACCCGTTTAAAGCAGTTTTTGAGCTTTCCGCCCAAATCTGCACCTCTTTGAGGGGCGTAAAATAGGCCACCGCCCAGCCAGTTTAGAATTTTTGGAAAACGGGACAAGTTGTCATAACAAATTTGCATGGGAAAGTCTTTGTAACTGAGGGTATAGATAACGTCTTCTACAAAACTGGTGTATAATTTTGTGGCCAATTTGAAGCCAATGCTTTCGGCTAATCGGGTTTTAACTTTCCCTTGTTCAGGGAACTTTATAAATAAGCAAAGACAAGGTTTACACATAAGCACTCCAGTGTAGTGGGTATCTGGGGGAAGTGTCTAGTGTGATTGGGGGCGTTTAGCCTTCAAAAATGATGGGTATTCGGGTACACTAAACCCATGAAAAAGACATTAACAGGAGCTGAAATTGTACTGCGTGTATTAGAAAGCCAAGGTGTGGATACCGTTTTTGGTCATCCTGGGGGCGCAAGCCTTCCTCTATACGATAAACTTTATGCAGCGAAGAAGATCCGTCATTATTTGGCCAGACACGAGCAGGGTGGGGTGCATATGGCAGAAGGGTATTCCCGTGTGACGGGTAAAGTGGGCGTTTCTTTTGTAACGTCGGGTCCAGGTGCGACGAACACCGTTACGGGCTTAACAGATGCCAAGTTAGATTCCATTCCCATATTGGTTATTTCTGCTCAAGTGCCTCAACACTTGATTGCCACAGACGGGTTCCAAGAGGCCGATGTTGTGGGGATTACGATTGCCGCCACCAAGCACAATGATATGATAAGAGATGTGAAGAATGTTGAGGGTGCCATCCGAGATGCCCTGTATATTGCGAAAGAGGGGCGACCGGGACCGGTTTTAATTGATATTCCTAAAGATGTTCTCATGGCAGAAACAAGTTACCCATGTCGGTCGACTCAGTTAATACAATATCCCCGAAAAATAGAGTCAGGTGATTATGAAGATGCGGCCCGTGCCTTATGTGAGGCGAAGAGGCCCGTATGTTATTTTGGCGGAGGGATTATTAATGCAGATGCGTCACCAGAACTTTCTAAACTCATGCGGTTCTTGAATTTACCTGGGGCGAGCACATTGATGGGGTTGGGGGCATTTCCGGGAACAGATAAGCAGAGTTTGGGAATGTTGGGGATGCATGGG
>JABSQL010000151.1 GCA_013215865.1 Candidatus Margulisiibacteriota bacterium | reverse complement strand
CGTGGGTATCAATTCCCTGATCTAAAAGGTCATTGGCTGGATCAAACGGCTTCAAAGCTTCATTATTTGGGCGTATTGCCTCAAACATCATTGTTTCGACCCAAGGGAAGTATTACCCGGCTAGAATGCGCAGTGCTTATTCAAAACCTATATCAGTTAGAGGACAAGCCAGATCTAGAAAGACCGTTGGATATGCCTGAAGATCATCTCAATTTAGAGGCCGTTCGGTCGGTTATGGGACAGGGTGTTTTTAGTGTTGATGATCAAAAGAACTTTTATCCCAATCGTACCCTAACCCGCATGGAGCTACTGGCTGCCGTTGTGCGAGTAAGCCGATTTTGAGAATACACCTCAGAAGAATTGGACAGCATTAAATTGCCATTTTATGATATTAGGCCCAATTATTGGGGGAGAAACATCCTTAAAGTTGCGATTAAAGAACACCTTATTACGCCAAAACACCGATTTTATCCTGAACGGCGTATGACTCGGGCACATGCCCTGGCATTAATGGCAAAGACGCCTCAAATAAAGGCAAAGCTGCTCACCTTAAGCCCACGTGATTAAAGACACTTTAAAGCAAAAGCTGGCATCACACCTCGATCATATGGAGTGCCTACCTGAAAAGGGATTTGTTTTGGAAAACCCTAAAAACCCATTATTGGGGGACTATGCGCTTACCATTGCTTTTGATTTGGCCAAACAAAAGCGGCAAAACCCTCTCTCAATTGCGAAAGAAATCGTATTAGAATTATCAAAACGAATTCCAAAAGAAGAAATGTTATTTACAGATTTGAATGGGTATATCAACATACAATTTACAGACAATGAAATTTGGAAAATGGTATCCTCCAATGAAAATCGACTCGATTTATTTCCTAAGAGTTCAGAGAAGATATTGATTGAGTTTGTATCCGCAAATCCAACTGGACCTCTTCATATTGGTCATGGCAGATGGGCCGTCTTGGGAGATATTATGTGTCGTTTAAAAAGAGCCGTGGGAGTGACGGTTAGCTCAGAGTTTTATATTAATGATACAGGCAATCAAGTGAAGCAGTTTCGAAATTCTGTCTCGGCAGCTAAAGATAAGAAGCCCATTCCCAAGGAGGGATATCATGGCCAATACGTTTTGGAATTGGCTCAGGAATCGGGAGATCCCGTAGAAAGAATGATATCCCAACAGAAAGAGACACTGGAAAAATTAAACGTGACGTTTGACAACTGGTTTTCTGAATTATCACTTCATAACGGACAAGTTGAGGCTGCTATATCAGAGCTAAAAAAAGAGTATACATATGAAAAAGAAGGCGCACTGTGGTTTTCTTCTAGCCAATTTGGTGATGATAAAGATAGGGTTCTTATCAAAGCAACGGGTGATAAGACCTATTTTGCATCCGATGTTGCCTATCACAGAGAAAAACTAAGTAGAGGGTTTACTACACTTGTAAATGTATTTGGTGCAGATCACCATGGATATGTAGCCCGCATGAAGGCCGCGACACAAGCGATTTCAAAGGTAGAGGGTATCTTATTTAATGTGGAGACACATTTTAAGATTATTATAGGCCAGCTTGTTAGTTTATTTCGGGAGGGGAAACCCATCAGAATGTCTAAGCGCACAGGAGAGATGATCACGTTGAGAGAAGTGATAGACGAGATTGGTGTGGATGCGACACGGTTTTTTATGGTATTTAAAAGTGCGGATACCCATCTTGATTTTGATTTAGAGGTGGCAAAAAAACAGTCATCAGATAACCCTGTTTACTACATTCAGTATGCCCATGCACGTATTTGTAGTGTCTTTCGCAATCTCCAAGTAACCCCTCCGTTCGTACATCCTGAAAATGCAGATTTGAATTCAGATGAACGGCAAATGCTGCTGGTGGCTTTGAAATTAAATGATGCACTTTACGAAGCAGCCCTTCACTATCAACCCCATCGTTTTGCTGCTTATACGTATCAATTGGCAAAACAGTTTCATTTGTTTTATCAGAAATGCCCGATTAAATCAGCATCTGAAGAAGATCAGAAAAAAAGACTCTTTATCGTATATTTTGTGCAGCGATGTTTGAAAAGAAGCTTGGATATTTTGGGAATTTCTGCACCAGAACAAATGTAGTGATGTTTAGTTGGACCCATATTAATCACAACAGCTGTGTGCTGGTATCATTTTCAGGAGGGGCAGATTCTGTTTATTTGATGATTCAACTTCTGAAAAAGATGGATGCCTCTCAGATTACATTGTTATATTTTGACCATGGTTTGAGACCGGAATCTAAAGATGAAATTTCCTTTTCTAAACAATTTTCTGACACACATAAGGTGCCACTTATTATTCAAGAGTTAGATGTACTAGGGTATTCAAAACAACAAAATTGTTCTCTTGAAACAGCGGGTAGGCAGATGCGATATTCAAGCATCATTGAAAAGGCCAAGGCACTTCAAATACCGATTGTGATGACAGCGCATCATGGAGATGATCACTGTGAGAGTATGTTAATGAAGTTGATTAGAGGGTCTGGCACTCATTGGGGAGGGATAGAGGCTGTTTTTAATCTAGATGACATACACGTTGTTCGGCCATTATTGGGGGTTCTTAAGACGGATATTGTACAGTATTTAAAATGTAACGATATTTCTTTCTGTACAGATGAATCTAATAATAATCTTACGTTTACCAGAAACCGAGTTCGTCATAGCATTATGCCGCATGTAAGGGCAATTAATCCGAAATATGATGAATCGTTTCATAAGCTATCAGCATATTTTTCAGAAATGCGTCACTATGTAGATACGGTTTTAGAACCTGTTTTGAAGTGTGTTTATCAACATCAGACATATTTAGAAATACCGCGAAATATCTTAAAAGAGCTTCCCATGTTCTTAAGAAATGAAGCCATCTATCGCCTCATCAGAATATTTAGAGGCTTT
>JABSQL010000150.1 GCA_013215865.1 Candidatus Margulisiibacteriota bacterium | reverse complement strand
TGATGACGGACTCATTGAAGAAGTCGCATCTCTTTTAGAGACTTACCCTTCAGATCTTCCCGCATTTCAAGCATTGGGATACAAAGAAACCATACGTTATCTGAAAGGTAGTATTGCTAAAGAAGAGATGATAGAATTGATCAAGACCAAGACAAGACAGTTTTCCAAACGGCAAATGACTTGGTACAGAAGATTTAAACATGTTGAATGGACGTCCATTTCTTAAAATCAATTTTTCTCTAGACTTTTTATATTACTTGATCGCTTTGATTGGGTTAATGGGATTATCGTTTATCGTCTTTTCGCCCTACATGCCTTATAGCATTAAACTACAAACTGGTGAGATGGCCATACAAACCATTGTCTCTCCAAGATACATTGAATTTCAAACTGAAAATGACCTGATTAAAACCAAGGAACTTCAGCAACAACGTGCGTCATTAGTGACGGCCATATATTCTATAGATGAGTCTATTAATAAAGAAATCATTTCAACTATTGTCAACTTTTTTACAACCGCCAAACAATTCCGGTCCCAAATTGAAACAGACGTTCCAAAACCAACTCCCTCTGAATTAAAATTCTTATCCCGTAAAAACAGGCGTACTATAGAGTCACTTTCTCATAAAGACATTTCTTCATTAGAATATGTGGCCATCCAAAACACAAAAAAGCTATTATCAAAAGGAATTAAAATAATTCACCCTAAACGCATATATTCCCAAGTTAAAGTTGATATCCAAATATTAGGGCTGGGATCATCTACAGAACAACTTTTAAATGCCATCATTATGAAACATATAAAACCAAATATGGTTTATGATGAAGCCAAAACAAGTGATCTCAAGCGAAAAGAGGTCGATGCAACTACACCTTTTACAACGATTCTCAAAAAAGGAGAACCCATTGTCTACTCTGAGGAAATCGTTACTTTACCACATATTGAAACAATGAAAGCCCTTAATATTTATGGTGTTAAGGCCAATTTATACAAATATTTTGGAATATTATTAGTTGGGGCATTATTATTTTTACTGGTTGAACGGTTCATATACTATTTTAGCCCCAAAATATACTCTCAAAAGAAATATTTTCTACTCATATATATCGTTATCCTCCTTGTGGTTTCTCTTGCCCGTTTAATTCAACTCATACCCGATATGAATGTTATTGGAAGCTTACAACTTCTCATTCCTATCTCCATCTCTTCCATCATTATTGCCGTTGTTATATCTCCAAATATTGCCCTACTTTGTGGCACAGTAACCAGTATTTTTATTACGTTCATGTATCAAAATGATATTTATTTGTTTTTTTACTTATTTTTTGCCAGCTGTGCCACAACTTTTGCCACTCACCGTGTGTACAAACGAACAGAACTGATTAAAGCAGGGTATATCATTGGGCTATTCAATATTGTTTTTATCATGACGATTGGCTTATTAAGAGAAATTAACGATCCACTATGGTATGCATTGAGTGCCCTGGTTGGATTTTCTAATGGCATTTTATCTTCTATGATCTCCCTTGCCATCACCCCCTACTTTGAGCAAGCCTTCAATATAACAACCCCCCAATCCCTACAGGAACATTCAAACATTAACCATCCGCTGATGAAGCGACTATTATTGACTGCTCCAGGAACATATCAACACAGCCTGATGGTTGCCAATTTAGCAGAAGCAGCCGCTGAAGCCATCTATGCCAATCCTGTTCTGGCCCGAACAGGGGCCTATTTCCATGATATAGGGAAACTTAAACGGCCACAATTTTACACAGAAAATCAATTTGCAAATGAAAACCCTCATGATTCTTTGACTCCTCGAATGAGTAAGATAATCATTGCTTCGCACCCAAAAGATGGTGTTGAGCTTTCCAATAAATATAAATTACCATCCATATTAAAAGACTTTATAATGCAACATCATGGAACCAGTTTAGTATCTTTTTTTTATGCCCAAGCCCTTCATGCTGAATCTTCAAAGGATAGCGAACCAACAAAGGAAGAGTTTCGATATCCTGGCCCCAAACCACAGTTTAAAGAATCTGGAATAGTGATGCTTTCTGACTCTGTAGAGGCGGCGGTCAGATCACTGGAAAAACCAACCCCAACTAAAATCGAAAATTTGGTTGAAAAAATAGTCACAGACCGAATAACAGACGATCAGCTGAGTGACTGCCCCCTCACTTTTAAGGATATTGAAACCATTAAACATACATTTCTATCTGTTTTCAAAGGCATTCATCATAGTCGCATTGATTATCAGGAAGAACTTTCCCAGATGTTTGAGAGTCAATCTGAAGCGCCTAATGACAGCACCTGATATTGCTATAGATATCACCATAGAAAAACCGCTTAAGGTGGGTTTCGATTTGCAGCGCTATGTTCAACATATTCTCAACCTCACTCACATTCAAAATGGTATCTATGATATTAGCTTGGTATCTAATAAAACAATCCAAAAATTAAACAAAACCCACCTGAACCATGATTACCCAACGGACATCATTACGTTTAACCTCGGATCACAGGACAATATAGTCGCTGATATCTATATTTCTTTAGATCAGGTTCAAAAAAATGCCAAACGCTATAACGTGACTCGGGATCACGAACTCAAGAATTGTCTGATTCATGGTATTTTACACATTGTAGGCTTTAAAGATGATACCGCATCTAGCCGAAAAGAAATGATGTCAGAACAAAGTCGATTGTTGTCAGAAATTGAATGTCTCATCACGAGATGATACATTATACGTAGGAGGGTAAAAACCTGTTGGAGCTTCATATTATTATTACGTTTTCGACCTTTGTGATATTTCTTCTTTTATCTGCATTCTTTTCAAGTGCTGAAACAGCTTTCACAGGTGTTAATAAGTTTAAGATTAGACATTTGGTTGATCAAAAAGTAAAAGGCGCATTAACCGTACAAAACATCCTAAAATCACCCCGAAACCTTATCACTGGCATTTTAATTGGTAATAATATTGCCAATATTGGTGCTTCGGCCCTTGCCACCAAGGTATCTCTCGATTTTTTTGCCTATATAGGGGTCACCAATCTTGCCGTAACCATGGCAATGATTACTGGGGCCATGACATTTATTTTGCTGGTTTTTGGGGAAATAACACCTAAAACATTTGCTATTAAAAATCCAGAAAAATTGGTGTTATTATATGCCAAGCCTATTTCATTATTCTTGGTTATTACCCACCCTTTAATCCTCATGTTTGTCAGCATTACAAAGGGGCTGTCGCACCTGTTAGGGATTTCAACAACAGAAACAAAAAAACTCGTCACCACTGAAGAAATCAAAACCATTTTAGAAGTGGGGGGTGAAGAAGGCCTGCTTGAAGAAGAAGAAAAAGCCATGATCCACAGCATATTTGAATTTTCTGAAACAGTGGTTCGTGAAATTATGACGCCAAGAATTGATGTTGTTTGTATCGAGTCAGACAAAACGATTATAGATGTTATACAACTTATTCAAGAAAAAGGTCATTCAAGAATTCCTGTTTATGAAGACCGAATTGATAATATTGTCGGCGTCATTTACGCAAAGGATTTGCTCAGTTCAAACAACCCATCTGAAGTTTCTGTGAAAAAATTTATGAGAAAGCCTATTTTTATACCTGAAACGAAAAGTATCGAAGCGGTATTACACCAAATGAAAAAAGAAAAATTCCACATGGCCATGGTGATAGATGAGTATGGTGGCATGTCTGGAATCGTAACAATGGAAGATATCATTGAAGAAATTATTGGCGAGATTCAAGATGAGTATGACAGAGAAAACCCTGAATTCATTAAAATTGGTGACCATCTATTTCTTGTTGATGCTAAAATCAGTGTGAATGACCTGAGCGATAAAATAGGGATCACGTTTCCGGAGAATGAAGACTATGACACATTAGCAGGGTTCGTCATATCAACATTAGGCCGGTTTCCAGAAGAAGGTGAGGAAATACCATTAAAAAACTGTATTATTCGGGTAAAAGAAGTTCATAAACGGCGGATTACAAAGCTAGAAATCGTTACATTTTCATCTGAGGATAATGAAAATGACACACTTGAAGATACACCCTAAAATACTGAATACTTCTCATTAATTTTTTTAAATCTATATTTAGTGGTAAAATCAGTTCCTAATGAAGAAAATCATACTAAAAGCGATAAACTATGTATTGAGCACAGACAAAAGTGCTGACGGGTATATTAAACTTGGGTCTTATCTATTCAGCATACCAAATGTATATAATAGGCCGTCCTTGAATCGAAAGGCCCATCAGCTATTGTTTCAGGGGTTTACAAACTCTCAAATCATACCTTATTTGCCAAAGCGCATTTGGCCTTTTTGGGTATATACCCAAAATAATCCGTCACATCCTCATTTTTCTGGCGGACAACAAGCATTTGTTCAGCTTAACCATACGCATCGAAATTGGACACACCTTAGCTACCCAGGTTGCGAAGCACATGGCATCATTGATCCTTTCGGACTTGTAACCCCCACTGATAACGGTTGGTCTCTAGATATGTGGGTCGCTAATTCTACTAATCTCATAAGCCCTTCCCAGCTAACTGCAGTATCACAAGAACTTGAAGATGGGCACTCTGTTGTTAAAACAGGATTTCAGCTCCTAAATGTGACCATCAATGCCACCACATTCCTAAAACCTATTCAGAAAGGGGAACCCCAAATATTTCATAAAGTCACTCTCCAAAATACATCCTCTTCGCCTGTAAAATTATCCTTCTTTTTTGCGATCAGACCCTATAACCCTGAAGGTATATCTCCTATTTCTTCTATCACTTATCACTCTTCAAATGCCTTTGTAATTAATAATCGACTCGGATTGGTTTTGGATCAAAAACCCCAAAATATTGTCTGTCTGAATGCGAAAGAAGGAGATGTTTCAGAACGCTATAATCAGTGTGAAATGATATTAGGGAGCAAGTGCTCTCAGAATCTGTGCTCAGCGATTGCGGAGTATCGTATTACCTTAGATGCCAACCAAACTAAATCCATAACATGCAAGTTACCCACTTTGAAAAATAACATTCTAAACGCATTCCAAGATTATTTACCGCCTGCCAAGCAACACTTACTTAAAAAAAGAATTGGCGCTGCATCATCGTTAAAATTTGAGTCTGAAAAACAAACCGCCCATACACTTTGGAAAGGAATAGAAAGCACCCTTTTTTCAATAGCACTTGCAGACAAAAAAATAGAAACACTGTTTCTTCAAAACAGAGCCCATCTTCTCACATTTATTTCGCCCACCCATCTTACCTCAGGTGCTTTTTCACATACCCAGCCAAATCTATTAAATCACGTACTTGGCATTTCTGCGCTCCACGTTATGGGAAGCATGGAATTATCACAAAAACTGATTGTTAATGTACTCCATTCAAAGGAATGGAGACCCTTTATACCCAAAGAGTCTATGGATAAAATGGGGCAAATTATTTACTTAATCCATCACCATTTTCAATTTACCAAAAATCAAAAATTCTTGGATTTTGCCTACCCCTTTGTGGAGAATGAAGTCAAAATGATCGAAAAAGTCATGTTCAAAAGCAAACAAACCAACCCCTTAAGAGGACTCATTAAGAGAGGACTGTCCCCAGATTCTACAGGAGATTCTGATGACTATTTATGGCATAATTTCTGGTCTCTTTATGGACTTAGAACCGCCAAAATACTCTCTGAAAAATGTTTTAAAACCAAAAATAAACAAATTATTTCAGATATCGAATCCCTTCTATCTACGGCTATTAGACATTTTGCATCTATGTTGTCTTCTCAATTCAAACAATCCCCATTTTTACCCGTATCCCCTACACGTGGGATTGATCCTAATTTAATATATAATTTGATCAGTATTTGGCCATTGGATTTATATGACCCGCATGACCCTGTTGTCACACAGACTTTGTCACATATTGAATCATATTTTCTATCTGACGGCTTATATTTTAGTCCTTTAGGTCAATGCGGATTTTCACCATTTTTGAACACTATTTTGGCCATGGTCTATTTAAAACGTCATGATTCTAAAGCCATGCATATTCTAAAAGTACTCACACAATCAGGCACCCAAACAGGATCCTTTCCTGATGCGATTCACCCCAAAAGTGGCGGTGGAATGAGCGGTGATGGTCATAGTTTGTTATCTACTGCCTCTATGATTCACCTCATCAGATCTATTTTGATTCAAGAAGATAATGGAAAACTTATTTTAACACCCATGATCCCCTCCGAATGGTTAAACCATGAAACCGTTGTGAATGTAAAAAATGCACCTACCATTTTTGGACCCATTCATTTTTCTTTGATCAAAAAAGCGCCTCAAATCTTTGAGCTGACACTAAAAACAGAGTTTCACACAAAACCTTCAGAAATTATATTGAGACTACCGGTTCCTATTGTCTGTTATAATCTAGACGGTCAAACTTATAAGGTATCCAATAAAAAAGAGTTTAGTTTACCCCTGGGGGTAGAAAGGATTGAAATAGAATGCCGATAACACCTTCAATAGATCCAAAAAATAGCAACCTTAAAACAGGTAAGCCTTCCCCCCCTTCTCCTCCAGGAATGAAAGAAGCAAGCCAAGCTGAGACAAAAAAAGCTGCAGATGATTTATTGTCTGTTAAAGAGAAATGGTTTAGTCCCGCCTCAGAAGGGGGTAGTCAAAAAAGAATGGGATTTAGAAGTAACACTCTTAAAAAAATAGATCAGGCTTTAAAAGGAAATAATATAAAAGAAATTGAAAAGGCCATAAAGGATCACCAAGCCAAAGGTAATAATCTAACTTGGCTTAGACAGGTATTTCGATTTTTTGTTAGAGAAGAAAGGCCGAAAGCAGTTGAAAATGTATTGAGAGACCTTTTGAAAGACTCAATAGAAAAAGACATGGTAGCCGCATTAAAAAATGAAAAACAAATGATACAGGATATTGATAAAGATATTCCAAGGAGTTTAAGTGGAGATATTCCAACTATCACTGTTTTGCCTCATGTACCTTCATCAGATTCTGATTCATTGCTTGATCGATTTAACTTTGAAATAGATCAGTCAATAGAGAAACTGCCTTTAAATAAGGCTTTAAGAACACAGGTGAAAGGATCTCTAGGTGCAAGTATATCGAGCGAATTAGTCATCGCATTAATACGTTCTGTTTATGACGCTTCAGGTATAGGTCTGGACGGCACAAGCAATCGCTTAGGCCAGGTAAGATTCGAAAGAGAAAGCATTATCACAACCCAACATCTATCATTTACCCCAACCCGAATTGACGACTTAGGGGATGAAATTGATCAATCTACTTCGAAAGATACATTTGAAATACAGGTCCTTCTCGTTAGTACCTTTACTCCTAGTGAGGATGGCTTATTTAAGGTAGAACCAAAATTTTACTTCAAACCTATTGATACAACAAAGCTTGAAAAAATCTACAGTAAGCATAATAAGACCCTAGACCAACAAAAACTAAAAAGAGCTCTCCGACTATTTAGTCCCCTTTCAGATGCGCTATTTTCACTCATTCCTGGTTTTGTAGAAATAGACTTATCAGATAGCGAAATTGGCAATATTCGAGAAAAACAAGAGCAACATAATAGTAATGTTAAGACAGTTAACAGTGCATCCCTATCGACAGAGCAAAAAACTGTTTATAATGCATTCTTGGAGTTTGAAAAACGCCAGTTAGATGCATTAGAGGTACGTTTTAAAACAGATCAAAGGATGGATGCTGGGGACACCATATCTGATATCAGTCTTGATTAAAAAATATCTTGAATGGCCAAAAAATCGAACGGCATACTCCCTACAACAATTCTTTAAACATCTGAGAACGTTTATGACTCAGGTCTACACCTGCTTGATATACCTTGTCAAAAAACCACTGGATTGCACTTTCTTTCATGGGCTCGCCATTTAATATCAAGTTCTGAGTGGACATATCAAAATCTACTCTATTTTTCATCAACTTGCTTTTTTCAACATAATGAACCTTGTCTCTTGAAATTCTGAGAGAGTACACCGTATTGAGCCGGCTATTTTTAAGCCCCGAGTTTGTGACCAAAATCTGTTTCATTTTGGGTTTGAGCATTCCCCTGAATATATTTTGGATCATATTTAACCTTTTGTTATTTGTATTTTCTTTTTC
>JABSQL010000015.1 GCA_013215865.1 Candidatus Margulisiibacteriota bacterium | reverse complement strand
AAAGTCAATATTTTCAAGCTTATATTTATGTTGGTTTTGACAATGCAATCTTTCTTGTGGGGGGTAGAAGTTAGCGTGTCTTCTCCACTCATTGGTATATCAGGGTCTTTATTCAATAGAAAAGTACATATCTCTAATCCAACAAATAAGTATATACCGGTTAGACTGTCGATTAAAAAAAGTCGTCATACTCTGAATGGGAAAGAAGTTCTCGCGCAAACAGATAGAGTGGCCATTTTTCCCAATAAGTTACTCTTAAGGCCGGGTGAATCAGTTGATTGTGACCTGACGTGGTTGAACGCCTTTTCCCCGTTTCAGGAACAAGCATTCCAAATTGTGACAGACGAATTGACCATACCCAAAAGACGCAGATCAGCCCATCGAATGGCCGTCGTGAAGCGTTCACAAAAGACAAGGGTATTCATCACCCCTTCGGGTACCCGCCCCAAAATAACCCTCAAGCAGTTTAAAAAAATATACCGCAGAGGTAAACCTAAAATAGAGCTAAGGCTAGTGAATCATGGAACGGCACACCTTGCTTTAAATCACATTACGCTCAATCTCAAAGTATCTCGATTTCCTCAAACACCGATCACCTATCAGGAAGATGAATTTACCCAAGTTGAGATTTTGCCAGGAGATACCCGAAAAGTCATCCTTCCTTGGCCCTATACAGTTCCGAGTCGACGGCTTCAAAACTGTGAATTGGTTTCCGTCAAAGGACCTCAATCATGAGGCGTTACCTTGTATTTGGACTCATTTTCGGGTGCTGGACGAGTTTTTGCAGTATCGATGTGTTATCTGGGACGTATACCGTTAAGTATGGCGAGTCATTGGGCACTATTTCTAAACGGATGACAGGTAAAGTTCAAAACTGGGTATATATTGCAGAAGATAATAATCTATTGTTGGAAGAAAATGGAGTGAAATATGCCAAAATTATTGTGCCTGGCCAACAGTTACACATTCGTGACTCCCTTGATATACGCAAACCCCGCCAAAGAAAATCAAAACGGAGGAAAAAAATATCATCTATTAAAAGCAAACGCCCAACTTTGAAGAATATCAATACTGATAAAACCTACCAAGATGTGAATGCAAGAGTATTTGGCCATGAACCTCATATTCACAACCAACAAGAAATGCTATCTCTGAAAATAGATGAAGCACCATATACATTCATAAGAGCCATTGTCCCAAGTTATGGAAATGCCCTTCGGTTTTTTATGTCAGACGTGCATCCCATGATGTCAAAAGTGTTGAATAATGATGCAATGGAAACGGTGATGCAGCTAGAAGATGTTGATGGTACGCTATCAATGTTGGATCTGATAAGATTGGGATTCAAGGTTCAATTTAATCATGTTAGGCGAGAGATACTCATTATTACCCCATATGCAGATAGAAGACAGGTATATGAGGAACATATGCTGGGTGGCTCTTCGAATCAGGATTTCTTGGCTTTACGGGATTTTAAAGGATATATCAACCTCAGGGTACGACAACCCATCGAACAAGATACATCAGCCCCCTTACAAGTGAGTTATCAAACGGGGATAAATATCCATAATGTTTTGATAGAAGCAGACGTTGCCACAATGTCGGATACTTCTCAAAATTTTCTCAGGAGAGGACGGGTATTAACCCCGATTATGGATGATACAATTCTTCTTGCGGGCGATCTAGATACCGGTGTCATGTCCCAGCAAAGCTTACAATTGTTAGTTGGTGCAGGTATTCGAAAAGAGTCTACATATCCATACCAAGCCTTAGGATCAGATTTGTCTCACTATCGATTGGTGTTGCCGGATCCCTCGATCGTTGAAATTTGGGTCAATGACAAAATGGAAACATCTATGGATTTAGCGGCGGGAGAGTATGATGTGAGGGATTTTCAAATAGATTATGGACTGAGCCATGTTGAAATCAAAGTGACAGACTCATCTGGGATTCAAAAATCATATCTATTTCCTTTTGTTCAGAATAAATCGTTGTTATCGAAAGGAAGTCACCAGTATAGTTACAATGTGGGTGTTCCATTAACGCTAGATTATTCGAAATCATCTCGATCATATGGGGACAGGCTGGCATATGCCCTATTTCATCAAATGGGGTTTAAACATTTCTGGACCTTGGGTGGGTATCTCCAAGGAGATAGCCGACAAACCCTGGTTGGGATGGAGCACCTCTTTAATTTTCAACTTGGCGTCATACGATTAGACACTGCTTTTAGCACCATTGAATCCAAAAAAAATAGTGTGAGCTGGGAAGCCAGTTATATCAGTGACCCTTCCTTTCGACAGCATAGTTTTTTCCAAAAATGGGGGTTTGGATTCGGATCAAAAGGTCAGGACTTTGGGTCTCTTGGCACCCTAAACCCTATCAATCTCAATGAATTAGAGGGGTTTTTATTCACAACTTTCCGTCTATCTAAACGGTTTTTTGGAGAAACAAGACTGGCCTCAAGCTTAAAACGTGATGCGGGAACGCCACAAGAGCATAAAGCCACCATCCAGTTAATGTATGAATGTGCCAATGGCCTTTTATTAAGAACATGGACAGATTATGCGCGTCAGTTTAGTGGTGCAGATGAATGGTCCACCCGAATGGGAATAACGTGGCAATTGGGCGGCAAACGGGCAGATGTATATAACAATGTGAATAAACATGATGAATACTATGCACTTCAAGTGCAGCCCCATCGTAGCCTTACTTTTGGGGGGTATTATAACCATAATGAGAACAATCGTTTTACCGAAGGTCGGTTTATGTCTCTACTGGACGACGATCAAGGACTCATGGGAACCTATAAACGACAACGCCAAGCTACGGGCTTAGACAGTGAACTGGCAGCCATCAACTACTACGGACATAAAGCGATTTTAGGGGGGTCCTTCCAAAATGGAACAGGGTATCAAAAAGGCCAACTCCGATTTGAAACCGCTGTTATATTTTCAAATGGAAGAATGGGCCTCTCCCGACCCGTCAATACCGATATTGTGAATCTACTGAGGTAGGTCTAATACCTGTCCGGGGAATATCTTGTCTGGATGGGTAATTTTTGTTTTATTTTTCTCATATATTTTGGACCAGATATCGGAACTATTGTTGAGTGAATGCTCTCGTGAAATTTGGTACAAGGTATCACCTTTGGATACACGATAGGTTTTTGTCGTGATGGCTTCGACGGCTTCTTTAGCTGCTTTACTCGCCGCGAGTTCTTCCTGCTGAATAATGAGTTTTCGGGCAGCAATTTCCTTGCTTTGAATGGTAATGGCCTTTGCTTTAGAAACAAGGGGCCTAAAGGCGTCTAAGGCTTTTTTGGCTTTCCATACAGCCCCGTTTTCCAGGTGGCTGATTCCTGACTCGTAGGTTTTCCTGGCTTCCTGATAGGTTTGAGGTGCATATATGGGCGCTTCCATTTGGTTTAAAGTATTCATTTCTAGAGCTGCATTTTCAGCTTCTATGGTTATCTGTGATTGTGCATCTTTCATTTGACATCCGGAAAGAGACATTATAATAAGTGGCAAAATAAGCAAGTGATATTTCATGTGTTGACCTCCATCAATTTTCTTCAGACTGTACTTAGACTAATGGAGTAGGATCGGGTTGGTCAATAGAAAAAAGATGCAAGACCTTTTTTTTATAGGTGATATAAGTGGAATGATTCAGATAGTTTAAGTCAGTTTCTATGGTTGAATGAGGCGTTTGGTCTTTGAAAAACTGAATCAGTTTATGGATAATGTCTTTCCGAGTAAAGGAACAGTGTTGATCAAGATATGTCGTTTTATCCATGCTGATAGGTATGTTGGAAAATAAATCTGGAATAGAGATAGAGGGCTTTGTAAATTGAATGGATCCATGGGTAAGGTATCGGTCTTTTTTACGCTTTTGTGCGATGGCGATACACTTTTGATGTCCGATATTAATCTCATGCTGGTTTTGGGTATTCAAACAAAATTCTGTATGTGTTGCCTTGGTTGAAGAGTGGTTAATTTGAGTGATGCCTAAAGACGTTAAAAAGACGATCATTGATTGACGAATATTTTCAAAATGTGCTTTGGGTTTTTGGTCACTGAAGCGAATAATAGAGAAACAAATATCATGGAAATGGGGTAATATTCCGCCCCCAGTTTCACGCCGGACCAGTTGAATATTTTGGGATTGAATATGGGGTATATTCAGGTGTTGTGTGTGATTGGATTTTCCCAAAGATAATGTGGGTTGGGCCCAAGTATACACACGAATATAAGAATGATCTGATTCAAATGCCAGGAAACTATCCAATATCATATTGTCCAGATGGTGGCCATTAGGGGTTTTGATGATGATGGTCATTGACCTATGGTAGCCTAAATTTAGGCTGGATACAAAATTGAACAGGGTCTATAATGCCAAGCATGGAAAAAGGAAGTATATTGTTATTGGATATTGGCAATTCAACCATGCAGCTGGGATCGTATTCACAAGGTCAGTTGGGGAATGTTCGTCAAATTGATACATCACCATCGCAAGCAGTGGCTCTAAAGGCTGAGATGAGGGCGTATAGCCGGGTGATTATTTCTTCTGTTGTACCCGACATAGACAAAGTGTTTAGAGAAATACCCCATGTTTGTTTTGTCACTCATAAGAATATTCCAAGCCTTTCGGTTGATGTTCATTATCCCCAGGAAGTGGGTGCAGATCGACTGGTTAATGCGTTGGGTGCGTATACGCACTATCAATCAGGGTGCGTCATTATTGATTCAGGAACAGCCCTTACCTGTTGTTATGTGGACAAGAAAGGGGTATATAAGGGTGGATTAATTTTTCCTGGAATGGGGATATCATCAAAAGCGTTAAATGATTATACGGCTAAAATTCCGATTATTCATGTGAGTCCACGTCAGGGCTTAATCGGAAAATCAACCCATGAAGCGGTCCAAATCGGTTTGTATCACGGTTTTTTGACCCTCCTGAAGGGATGGGTTCAAGACTATCGCCAAATGGATCCCGATTGTAAAGTGGTGGGTACAGGCAAAGGGCTGGATATGTATAAAGACCAAATAGGTCTGGATCAGTATCTTCCAGACCTTATTCTCAAGGGACTCATTGAATGTTCTAAGGGGATTAAATAGTTGTTGGGTGGGAAATGAGGGGTTTGAAAGCCTTGAATGTTTGGTTGAGAACTTCTGGGGTGATTTTTTTGAGACTATTTAAGCTAAAATCTTGAACAGTATGTGACGATACCAGTGTACCTGCAATCACAGCTTGTTTATAGGTCTCGTCACTAATGGATTTTTGGGTAGATAAGTAGCCTGCAAAGGCACCTGCAAAACTATCTCCTGCGCCGGTGGGATCCACCAAGTTTGAAAGAGGGTAAGCAGGAAACATATAAAAATCTGTTCCGTCAAACATCATGGCGCCATGTTCACCTTTTTTAACAACCACACGTTTGGGACCCAATTCGATGGCTTTAGAAATGGCTGTGATCAAATTATAATCCCCCGTTAATTGGCGAATCTCTTGGTCATTTACAATGAGAATATCGACTAATTTTAGTGTTTGTTTGAGCGCTTCCAGCTTATGTTCAATCCAAAAGTTCATGGTATCTAAAATGACCAGTTCAGGGGACTCAAATTGACGAATCGCTTTTTCTTGTAGAACAGGGTCAACATTGGCCATGAATACAATGGGGCTTTTTTTGAGACTGTCGGGGATCACAGGGTCAAACTCAAGCAGTACATTGAGGTCGGTTTTTACAGTGATTGCCTGGTTCATATCCCCTTCATAATATCCCTTCCAGTGGAAAGTATCGCCTTCAGAGTGATGTAGCCCGTCTAGGTTAATATTTCTGGACTTAAAAAATTCGATATGTTCAGAAGGGAAATCTTTTCCAACAATACTGACGATACCTGCGGGTCCGAATATAGTGGCTGCTGTGGCCGAAAATGTTGCGGATCCTCCTAAAATACGATTGTGCTCACCTGAGGGTGTTTTGATACTGTCTAATGCTACAGTACCGATAATTGCAACTGTCATGATGTAACCTCCTGAATATTTTTTGGCAGATTGGTTATGGCCGTTTTGCATCGGTCACATAGGCCATCTTCTAATGACAAATGCCGCCAACATCTGTCACATTTTTCTTCTTTTGTTTTGGTTATCGTCATTGATAATGTGGACCCTTCTAGTATGGTAACAGAACCCACCATTAACACAGATGCCCAATCATCATATTCGAAGGGCGCTGTTAATGATAGACACACATCTGCTTCTAAGAAACGCTGGATGACTTTCTCCTGGCGCTTTTTTTCCAGTTCTTGATACACACGATCTCTAATGTCTAAAATCTGTTTCCACTTGGCTTCTAGCAAATCATCCTGTAAAGAAGGGTCAAAATTGGGAAGGCTCGAAAGATGGATGCTGTTCTTTATATCAGAGGGTATAACAGAATGTGTTTCAAAACAGATAGCCGCATCTTCAGAGGTAAAGACCATGATGGGCGCCAATAGACGGGATAAGGTATCAAAACAGTGGTGAAGGGCCGTTTGTGTGCTTCTTCTGTCATGGCCATCTGTTGTGCCACAATATAATCTGTCTTTGACCATATCCAAATAGAGTGCACTCAGAGTAACGGCACAAAAATCATGGATTCGATGGGTAATGATATGAAAATCATAGGTTTCGAAGGCAGATGTCACTTCTTTTACTAATGCATTGCATTTCAACAGGATCCATCGGTCAATTTCAGATAGGTTTTCGAAGGGAATACGGTCTTTTTCCTGATCAAAATCATAGAGATTGCTCATGAGAAAGCGAAGGGTATTTCGTACTTTCGAGAACGAATCTCGGGACTGTTTTAGAATGTCTTGGGAAACGGTGACATCTGTTTTAAAATCTGTGGAGGCCACCCACCATCTAAGAATGTCAGCACCACTTTCCTTAATCACTTTAAGGGGGGAAATGACATTGCCTATCGACTTACTCATTTTTTTGCCATTTTGATCTACAATAAACCCATGGGTGAGGACAGATCGAAAGGGAGACTGGTTTTCTGCACCTAGCCCAATCAGTAAAGATGATTGAAACCATCCTCGGTGTTGGTCAGAGCCTTCCAGGTACAAGTCTGCAGGGAAGGGAAGGGGGTCATTTAGAACCGCACTAAAACTGGCACCCGATTCAAACCAGACATCTAAAATATCTGTTTCCTTTTCAAAAGAGTGAGCCCCGCATTTGCTACAGGTGGCCTCTTTGGGAAGGATATTCTGAACGTCAGTGGTAAACCAGGCAAGTGTCCCTTTTTCTTGGATGAGTTTAACGGCAGATTCATTGAAAATGCCTGTCATTTCAGGGTGGTTGCAAGCCGTACAAATAAACACTGGAATGGGAATGCCCCAAGACCGTTGACGAGAGATACACCAATCGGGTCGCCCTTCTATCATATTTCGGATTCTTTTTTCTCCCCAATCCGGCACCCACTTCGTGGATTTGATGGTATCCAATGCCTTTTGGCGAAGGGTTGTTTTGTCCTTCATGGGGGTGTCCATGGCCACAAACCATTGTTCGGTGGCTCTGAAGATAACAGGGTTTTTACATCGCCAACAATGGGGATATGAATGCTTAATGAATTCTAATTTTAAGAGGTGTCCGTTGTTTTCAAGTTCAAGGCCGATTTCTTTATTGGCATCAAATACAGACATCCCACTCCAGGGGACTTCGTCCGTAAATTTACCTTCATCATCGACGGGCATGATGGTGGGTAAGTTGTGTTTTTGGCCTACAAGGTAGTCGTCCTGGCCATGACCAGGGGCAATATGTACAAATCCAGTTCCATCTTCTTGGGTGACATAGTCGGCCGTTACAAGAGGAGAGTGTCTGTTTATAAAGGGGTGCTGAGTCATCGTCTCTAAGAGGTCAGATCCTTTCAAAGTTCCCAGTTCTTCAAATGACTCCCAGCCAAATTTTTCAAGCAGGGTTGATTTAAGGTCTTTCACAAAGATATAAGTTTGGTTGTTATGTTTGCCGACAAGGTAATCAAAATCAGGATGAGCAGCCAATGCCACATTGGCAGGGAGGGTCCAGGGTGTGGTGGTCCAAACCAGAATAGAGGCAGGGCCTTCTATAATTTTTTGTAGTGTTGGGGAGGGTGTTTTAATATCAAAAGTGACATAAATCGAAGGAGAGCGGTGGGTATCATATTCTATTTCTGCTTCTGCCAATGCGGTTTGACAGGAAGGACACCAATGGATGGGTTTTCGACCCTGATAGATCAGCCCATTGTCAGCCATTTTTCCGAATTGGGTGATGACAGAAGCTTCATAAGATGGTGTGAGCGTCAGATAGGGTTTTTCAAATTGGCCGGTAATACCCAGACGAAGAAATTCTTGTTTTTGGGTCTCCACAAAATTAAGGGCAAATGTTTTACATTGCTCCCTGAACCATACAATATCGGATTTTGCATCTGCTTTTCCTTCTTTTTTGAGTTGTTTTATGAGTTGGGTTTCGATGGGGAGTCCGTGACAATCCCAGCCAGGAATAAAGGGGCTTTTTCGACCAGACATCGTGTGGAAACGAACGATAATATCTTTTAAGATTTTATTTAGGGCGTGACCCATATGGATATCTCCATTGGGATAGGGAGGCCCATCGTGTAATAAAAAAGTGTCTGTACAGTTTTTTTGTTTTTCTTCTATCTTGGCACCTAGTTTATGGGTTTTCCACCACTCTAGGAGTTCTGGTTCCCGTGTGGCAAGACCTGCCCGGATGGGGAAGGGGGTTTGGGGAAGATTTAAGGTGTTTTTGTATGTATTTTCAGATGCCATGTTGCCACAAAGTATAGCGGATGAACGGTCATCCGAAAAGAAAGGGTAGTAAGGGACTATTTCCTAATAGGGATTATAGACATTGGGCGGGAATGACATACAGCTTTTCATCAATACGGTAGGCTTTCTTTCCTAAGTAGATAATGATCCCAAATGGAGATGCCTGTTTTTCGATAAATGATTTTATGGCAAAAAGCTGATTGGACCTGATGGTATCTCCAGCTTTTATCTCAATGGGAACAACACCAAAAGGGCCGTCTAGAATAAGGTTAATTTCTGCTTGTCCACGTGTTCTATAGTGATAATAATCGATTCTAGCGAGCTTTACTTCTAGCGAGCGGATGATTTGCTCACAAATAAAAGCCTCCCATATATTTCCAAAATGAGGATGTGAACGTAATTGTTCCGTTGAGCTAATTTTCAAGAAATGAGTAATAAGACCTGTATCTCTTAGGTAACCCTTTGGCATTTTCATGAGTTGCTTCTGGATATTGGATTCATATGCTGCAACATGTCGCCAGATGAAGGTTCCTTCAGCGATTCGTACGTAGGAACGTACAGTGGGTTGAGAAACTGAAAGTGACCGAGAGAAAAGTGCATAATTCAGCAATTGTCCAGAAGAAAATGCAAGCATCGATATGAATCGTTTGAAAGTTTCAATATTAAGTGTTGGAAAAAGACGATGGATATCTCTATTAATGTAAGTATTTACATAGTTATAGAACCAAGTTTCTGCGTATTGGCTTTTTTTTCGTTGCAAAAATACGTCTGGGTAGCCACCATATAAACATCGTTCATATAGCTGGCGTCTGGTATAAAGTGGAGATAGTTGTAAAAATGCCTTTGGTGTCTGATTAATAAGGTGTGTATAAAACTTTGAAATCTGATTCTGCCAGCATTCTTCCATTTGAAAGGGTCCTAATTCTATGACGGCGATTCTACCGGCTAATGATTCACTGATCTGCTTCAATAATTCAGGAGAGCTGGATCCACTGAGTAAATATTGGCCATTTTTTTTCCGATTCTCATCAATTTTAACCCGGAGTGCATTGAACAGTGGCGGGTATAACTGTGCTTCATCAATAATAATCATAGATTCGTGATCGTCTAGAAAAAGAGCTGGGTTTTGTTTGATTTGATCCAAGTGAAAATCATTTTCCAAGTCATAAAATGGCGATTTTGGCATCAGTTGTTTCATCAATGTTGATTTACCAACCTGCCGCCCTCCCAACACAGCAACGCAAGGGAATTGTTTGAGTAAAGTTTTGATTTTTGTCTCGATTGACCTGGAGATATATGTCATATATAAAGTATAACTTTGTAATTGACAGATGTCTAG
>JABSQL010000149.1 GCA_013215865.1 Candidatus Margulisiibacteriota bacterium | reverse complement strand
TACGCATATTATTGATTTACTTCTATTTCTTTTAGGCCCTGTTCAAAAAGTATCTGCAGTTTTTAACCATCATTTTCAATGGCCAAAGGGAGATTGCCTTATTGATGGGCATTTACAATTCGATTCCTGTAACGTCGCTCTGCATTTTGTAAATAGTCAAAATTACGCCTTGGGGGAAGTATCTCTGTATGGCGAAAATGGACGCCTAAATTTGAAAAATATGTGGGGCCAATATATCGAACTGATAGGAACGATGTCTAGCCCTGACTACTCTGCCTATCGGGAGTTAAACTACCAGAAACCAAGAGTTTTTGGTAAATCACGTAGTTTTCTAAAAGGGACCTACGATTACTTTATTTCCTGTTATGAAAACCCATCTTCTTCAAATCAGCATGGTGAATCGGCACTGGACAGTTTACGTATCATTAAGACACTTGAAAAAAGTGCTAAAAAAAATGGTCAATTACTAGATGTCCCTATCAATAACCCTGTCGCGGTAATAAGTTAACATAACCTAATGATCGGAATAATTGACTATGGTATGGGAAATATAAGGTCCGTATTAAATGCTGTTGAGATGGTAGGAGGAAAAGCTGACATTTGCACCGACCCAAACACACTCTCTAACTATGAACAGCTTATTTTACCAGGTGTTGGTGCTTTTCCAATGGGCATTAAAAACTTGCAAAACCGTGGGTTTGTAGAACCATTAACAAAGCGAGTGATTGTAGATAAAATTCCCATTCTTGGTATTTGTCTTGGCATGCAGCTCATGGCAGCCAGGGGAACTGAAGGGGTTAACTGTGACGGTCTAAACTGGATTGATGCCACAGTCGAAATAATTAACAAGTCTAACCAAAACTTAAAAATACCTCATGTTGGCTGGAATGACATTGAATATAACCCAGGGTGCTCACTTTTTAGACAACTTCCTCCTCATCCAGATATGTATTTCGTTCATTCTTACCATATGGTTTGTAAGAATCCCTCCATCAGAATCGCGCAATGTCAATATAAAAATGCCACTATTTCAGCAGCTATTCAAAACAACACTATTTGGGGCACCCAATTTCATCCGGAAAAGAGTCAAGAATTTGGATTGAAAATTCTAGAAAATTTTTTACTTGAGTGAGTATCCCAAGGTATGTATAATGGATACCATGTTGAATAATAAAACGATCTTAGTCACAGGGGGAACAGGTTCATTCGGAAAACAATTTATCAAAACAATTTTACACCGTTACTCTCCTCGTAAAGTCATTGTATTCTCCAGAGATGAATTAAAACAATTTGAAATGCAACAGTCTATTTCTGATGATAGAATCCGTTATTTTTTAGGTGATGTTCGAGACAAAGACCGGCTTCATCGTGCATTAAACGGTGTGGAAATTGTCGTTCATGCAGCAGCTCTCAAACAGGTTCCTGCAGCAGAATACAACCCATTTGAAGCAGTTAAAACCAATATTATTGGTGCCGAAAATATCATTTCAGAGAGCATTGATAACAATGTTGAAAAAGTAATTGCACTGAGTACAGATAAAGCTGTAAGCCCTGTAAATTTGTATGGTGCTACTAAGTTATGTGCTGAAAGGCTTTTTATTGCTGGCAATAATTATGTTGGTGAATCTCGCTCTACAATTCTCTCAAATGTGAGATATGGAAACGTGATGGGTAGTCGTGGGAGCGCTATTCCCTATTTTTTCAAAATTCGACATACCGGGCAGATCCCCATCACTGATCCAAGAATGACCCGATTTTGGATTACATTAGAAGCCTCTGTAGACTTTGTATTGTCCTCCCTTGAAATGATGACTGGCGGAGAAACCTTTATCCCTAAAATTCCAACCATGTCTATTATGGATCTTGCGAATATTATTGCCCCAGATTGCGAGAAAAAGATCATCGGTATACGACCTGGCGAAAAATTGCATGAAACTCTTTTAACTGGAGATGAATCCAGGGATTCATATGATCTACCTGACCGATACATCATCTGCCCTCAGAAGCCATCATCCACAAAATGGGGGCTACCAGACGACCAAATATCTCGTGTAGAAGAGTCCTTTCATTACAATAGTGCCAATGCACCTGACAAATTGAGCCAAAAGACTCTGTTAGATGCACTTCAAAAATTAGGATATGATATTGAGACTCCCCACAAAAAGGTGGCATGTCAGAACTAGCTCTTGGTACTGTTCAGTTAGGTCTTCCATACGGCATTTCTAATACCCACAACATACCTGATCAGCTTTCTGCTAAAAGATTACTCTCCGGGTCTCTGGACCAGCACTTCACCACGTGGGACACTGCACCTCATTATGGGGACGCTGAAAAGAAAATTGGCATATATTTAAAGTCAAACCCTAATTCACATGTTGATATCGTGACAAAAATTCCTTTTTTTCAGGACGATTCTCATTATCTTGAAAAAGTGAAAACATCCATAAACCACTCTTTATCTGCTTTAAACCAAACTTCTCTGTATGGTGTTCTTTTTCATCACTATGAACAATACTATCAAAACAAAGACCTTGTTAATCCCTTTTTAAACAATCTCAAAACGACTCATATAATCCAGAAAATGGGTGTTTCAATTTACTCACCTGATAACCTTGATACTATTCTCAATATCACCGACATAGATATTATACAAATTCCATTTAGTATTTTTGATCAGCGACTACTATCGAATGATTACCTTCAACGACTTGTAGACCAAAACATAGACATTCACGTTCGTTCTATTTTCCTTCAGGGGCTATTATTTCTAAACCCAGAAACTCTTCCCCCTTTTTTTCAATCCGTAAAGAAAGAACTTCGACAGCTACACCAAATAGCTAAAGATCATTGCATACCCTTGGCAAAATTAGCCATTGGATTTGTGAAGAAAACCCCATCAATTTCAAAGATAATTTTAGGTGTTGGTTCACTGTCAGAATTAGAAGAAAACGCGGCTTATCACCAAGACGGAATCTCTGAGAATTTGTATCGGGAATTTTTAAATCTATTTAGTTCCATTGATCCAAAGATTTTAGATCCAAGATCTTGGCCCAAAAATCATATTTCCCAGAGGGAAGCCGTAACTTGAAAATAATCATAACAGGCGCTTCAGGGTTATTGGGTTCCCATTTATACACTTTTTTTTCATCTCAGCATTCTGTCATTGGAACTTTTCACTCTCAAGAGAAGAAAGCACTTTTACCTCTGAATCTATGCAATCTCTCCGATACTCAGGCATTCATTTCAACTCATAAACCTGATGTCATTATTCATACTGCAGCTCTTACCAATGTGGACCAATGTAATACGGATCTTGATCTAGCCTATCAGTTGAATGTTCAGACAGTGAAACACTTAACCCTTGCTCTACAGTCATACCCCAGCACCCGACTCATCCAAATTTCCACTGATCAAGTTTATAACAAGGCCTACTCCAAGGAAGAAGATACCTTTCCTATCAATGGATATGGGATTACCAAGCTATTAGGTGAGTATATTGCGCTTCAACACCCCAACACAGTGGTGCTTCGGACCAACTTTTATGGTTGGGGGCAAAATAAACCCAGTTTCTCCGATTGGATTATTAAAACAGTCACTTCTAGACAACCCATTACCCTTTTTGATGATGTGTTTTTTTCACCGTTATATTTAAGCCAATTGTCACATATACTAGACCTTACCATATCGACCTCACTATCTGGCGTCTATAATGCTGGCAGCCAAGATCGTGTGAGTAAGAAAGAGTTTGCTATTTCTTTAGCAAATGAATTAAAATTAGATATTTCTTATGCTGGGACTGGATCTGCTAAAATGGCAAATATGACGGCTAAAAGACCCACTGATATGAGCATGGATTCAGGAAAACTCTACAATGCGTTACACTTAATGCCCTACACATTGCAATCCGGCCTTAGACAATTGGCCATAGACCAGGAGGTTATCACTCATGCCACAAACTGAATTAATCATCAATAAACACTTCATAGGAGAGGCGCACCCTACCTATTTCATTGCTGATATTGCGGCTAATCATGACGGAAGTTTAGATAGAGCCAAGCGTCTTGTCACATTGGCAAAAGAAGCAGGAGCGAATGCTGCTAAATTTCAAAATTTTACGGCAGAAACAATTGTGAGTAACTACGGATTTCAATCTCTTGGAATCCAACAATCTCACCAAAAGAAATGGAAAAAATCCGTCTTTGAAGTGTATAAAGATGCTTCGGTTCCATTTCATTGGACACAGCATCTAAAAGATCATTGCTATCAAATTGGGATCGATTACTTTTCAGCCCCTTATAATTTAGATGCTGTGGATAGCTTAGAGGACCATATTCCTGCATATAAAATTGGCTCCGGAGATATTACCTGGCTAGATATTATTGAAAAAATTGCTCAAAAAGGAAAACCAGTTCTACTGGCAACGGGTGCTGCAACAATGAAAGATGTTCAGCGTGCAGTGGATATAGTTCTTAAACATAATCACCGGTTGGTTTTAATGCAATGCAATACCAATTACACAGCTAGTTTAGAAAATTTTAAGTACATCAATCTCAATGTATTAGCCACATATCAACAGTCATTTCCAGGACTCGTTTATGGGCTTTCTGACCATACACCCGGCCATGCCACTGTGTTGGGTGCTATTACACTCGGAGCACGTGTGATTGAAAAACATTTTACAGATGATAATAATCGTAAAGGACCTGATCATCCTTTCTCAATGAACCCTGAGACTTGGAAAGATATGGTGGACCGCTCAAGAGAGCTAGAAAGAGCACTTGGTGATGGGGTTAAAAGGATTGAAGGAAACGAAACAGAAACAGTTGTCTTACAGCAAAGAGCTATTCGGGTTTCTCAGGATTTGGTGAAAGGAGATCGAATCTCTCTTGATAACATTGAGGTTCTTAGGCCCTGCCCTAAGGATGCATGCAAACCCTATGAAAGTGCAAATTTATTGGGAAAACCACTGTCTACATCTGTAAAGAAAGGCGATTATTTACGTCCTGAGTCGGTGGGATGACTGCCCGTTCTTGTGTCATTATCCCCGCCTTTAATGAAGAAGGCAGCATAGGAACAGTTGTGCATTCATTAAAGCCGATATTGGATACTGTTATCGTGGTAAATGATAATTCATCTGATGAAACAGGCAGCATAGCCAGAGCGGCCGGAGCCATGGTTATCAACCATGCCACAAATAAAGGGTATGATCACGCTATTAATTCAGGGTTTATGTCTGCTTCTGAACAGGGATTTGAACATATTCTAACTTTTGATGCTGATGGACAGCACAATCCTTCAGACCTGAAAATAATGCTAAAAAAACTGAGAGATAATCAAGCAGACATTGTCATTGGCATTCGCAAAAAAAAAGCCCGCTGGTCTGAACATATCTTGGGACTCTACGCGAATCACCGATTTGGCATTAAAGATCCCTTATCAGGTTTAAAAGGATATCATATCAAATTATTCCATAAATATGGCGCTTTTAGTAAGTATAATATGATTGGATCTGAACTCTCATTTTTTGCAGCAAGCCAGGGAAGCCCTTTAATCCAAATGCCTATTGAGATTATCAAAAGACAACATACAAAACCTCGATTCACTGGGGTATTATCCGGAAACGAGAAAATTCTCTCTGCACTATTTAAGGCAGTTAAACTCTATGGCTTTAAAAAATAAATCCCCTAAAATCGGTATTATTGTTCAGGCTAGAATGAGCTCTACCCGTCTACCAGGAAAAGTCATGTTACCGCTATGGAACAAACCCATTCTAGGTTACTTATTAGACCGAATATCTCACTGTACATTGGTCAATTCTATTATAGTTGCGACTTCAGATTCTTCCAAAGATAGTATCATCCAGTCATATTGTCAGTCCCAAAATATTCTTTGTTTTCGAGGAAATGAATCAGATGTTTTAAATCGTTACGTTACCTGTGCAACCCAACATCAACTTGATATTATTATTCGTGTTACGGGAGATTGCCCATTAATGGACCCTATTTTAATTAATGATTTCGTCACTTTCTTTTTAGCACACAACTATGACTATGTCTCAAATACTATTTTTCCTACTTACCCAGATGGGTTAGATATTGAAATTTTTACCTATGACAGTCTGTGCCTTGCACACAAAATGGCCAAGTTGCCATCAGAAAGAGAGCATGTGACACCATTCATTAAGAATCATTCTGATTGCTTCAAATTATACAATATCGCTCAACCAAAAAAATTAGATACCTACAGGCTTACTTTAGACGAGCCTGAAGATTGGGCACTTATTCAAATTATTTATGAACAACTTTACCCAAATAATGCCCTATTCACTTGGCAGCAAATAGTGGCATTTTTAGAGAATAACCCAGAATATATAGCATTAAATCAGCATATTAACCGCAATGAAGGGTATATAAATGCGTTGAAGAAAGATCAGCCGGTTAACAATCATTAGCATTTAGTATATTATCTATCCCACATATGAAGATACTTGGATTGTCCTACGGGGCAAATAGCACTGCTGCACTCATGATTAATGGAGAGGTTATATCCTGTGCCAGTGAAGAACGTTTTGGCACTGCTGGTCAACGCGTTAAAAATGACATGCGATTCCCTCTTCAGGCCATTGAATATTGCCTCAAAGAAGGTGGCATTGACTCGAAAGAACTGGACTTGATTGCTTTTGCTAGCCTAGAACTACCACCGCATTATCATGCCATTTTAAAATTCTCAAGCTTCTCAATCGATGACTATATCCGCGCACAAAATGAGATCTGGTATCCCCGTCTATACCAAAATAAGCCTGTAAAGTGGGTAGATGTTTTTAAAGATAAACTCAATTTTGATCAATGGCCTCATGATATTTGGGATAAAATCCCTTATGAAACCCAAGAAGCTTGGCCAGTCTTTAAGGAGCTACTTCATGACCGTATTAGCCAAAAATATGGGGTATCACGGGATAAAATCATTCATGTAGAGCACCATTCTGGACATGCATATTATGCATATTTTGCATCACCTTATCGCAATGATGACTGTTTAGCGATTACCATTGATGCTTTTGGGGACAATATAAGTGCCACAATAAATGTCATTAAAGATAATTGTATTAAACGTATTATGTCTTCTCCGGATCGGGAGGAAAAGAAGTCCAAAAATATGTACTTGGGTAAACTTTACCGATACATGACACTACTTTGTGGGATGAAGCCAAATGAACATGAATATAAATTAATGGGACTCGCAGCATATGCCCAAGCCGTTGAAACCATCATGGATGAACAGAACAAGGTAATGGTAAAACCATATAACGTGTTTAAAAACACAATGCAGGTCGATGGGCTTGAATTCAAATATAAAGATGTACCCAAAGATAGTTATTTTTATTTTAAGGAAAAATTGGAAGGCTGCCGATTTGATGGCATTGCAGGAGGCCTCCAAAAATATGTTGAAGAAACCCTCACTCAGTGGATAGAAAATG
>JABSQL010000148.1 GCA_013215865.1 Candidatus Margulisiibacteriota bacterium | reverse complement strand
GTTTGAATTAGTTTGTCTAAATCAGTCAAAAACTGTGGCTGCGAAATATTAAACTCTTCATCTATACCTATGTTTTCTATGTAAGCATACGGTAAAGTGCAGTAGGTCAATTTCCTTTAGATTATGCCATAGGTTTCCAGTTTTGTGGCAGCAACTCTTCCAGTTTGTTCGCTTTATGTTCTGGTAATCTTTGCAATACATCTTTGAGCCAATCAAAGGGGTTTATGTCATTAGCTTTGCAAGAAGCAAAGAAAGAGTACATCATAGCAATTCTTTGTGCAGCCTGATGAGATCCTGCAAACAAATAGTTTTTTCTTCCTAATGCTAAAGGTCTAACTGCATTTTCGATATTGTTGTTATCAATTTCATATTTTCCATTCTCTACATATCTTTTTAGGTTTGGATAAAGTTTGAGCATATAAGCGATTGCTTTTCCAATAGCACTTTTAGGGAGTACCTCAAAACTTGCCTTATTGAGCCATACCTCTAATTCATTCAAAATTGGTAATGCATATAACCCACGGTATCTCTTTAGGGTATCATGATCAATTTCTCTTTCCTTGGCCTTTCGTTCGATGGCATACAGTTTTTGGATTTGTTCAAGTACATGGGTTGCTCTTGCCCTATCATTGGCAAGTGCTTTTTCAAAATACCTTCTTGCATGCGCCATACAGCCCAAAAGAATGATTTTTCCTTGGGTCTTTAAAATCTGATAAACAGTGTATCCATCTGTTTGAAGAGTTCCTGAGAAATTTTCAAGTACTTTCTCAGGAGCGGCTCTACCTCTTCCTTGGTTGTAAACAAATAATACAAGTTTGTTTTTTGGATTTCTATAAAGCCACATATACCCATTATGAAGCGTTCCTTTTTTATGAGAATCTTGCACCCCAATGGGAGATTCATCAGCTTGTAGATATTGGCTATCTTTTAATACATGCTGCTCTAAAGTATCGTACAGTGGTTTTATTAAATCACACAATCCATTAAACCAACTCCCCATGGTAGAAGCACTGATATTTAATTGCTGACGTTTAAATATTTGTATTAGTCGATAAAAGGGTAAGTGATCTATAAATTTCGACACCGCTATATGTGCTAACATACTAGCACTGGCATTTGATTTTGGTATCGGTAAAGATGGCATTGGAGCGATGACCACTCCTGTATTATTAGGCTTTGCGTATTTGGGACGTACAATCCTGCGTACATAAATGTTTGCAGGATTGTATTCTAGTATTTCGGTTACTTGTTCTCCTATTCTTTTTGAACCTATTTCAATCTCTTCGGGTTCAATAATTTCTTCTTTACGAACAAGGTGAGAAGGGAGAACTGTTCTAACAGGTTTTTTCTTATCTTTTTTAGCAACTGTTCTTGTGTAGTTGATCTCTTGTTTGTCAGCTTCTGGCTGGTCACTAAGAGCGGTGCCTGTAAATAAATCTATTTGTCCATCTGCCACAGAAATAAACCGTTCACTTTTACTGCCGAAAATCATCCTTTGAAGTTCCGAGAATTGAAACTTTAGATTTTCGTGATCGGCTTTTAGCTGATCATATTCAGCTTTAGAAACAACTTGTTCAGAGGCTATATTTAGCTTGACTTTCACACTATAAACATACGAAATATACAGCGAAAAACAATGACAAAAACTAGTATTTATCAGTATTTAAACGTTTTTATTAGGTAGAGAATATCGCTTCCTTTTATGAATGTTTACGATACTAACGCCATCAATAAGCATTACCATTTGGGTGTAGTTTAATTCAATGCTGCAATGAGATAAATCATATTTAGGCAATTCAAAAGTACCTTCCTCTAATCGTTTATAATAAAGATTAAAACCTGCTCCGACCCAATGCAAAAGTTTGACCTTATCTCTACGCTTATTTATAAAAACAAAAACAAAACGATGCGTAGGTGAAATTTCCATAATTTCTTGAACGAGTCCACTAAGACCATCAAAACTTTTACGCATATCGGTGGGTTGGGTATACAAATGAAATTTTTGGGTACTAGATAATGTGAACATATTTTTGGATTTAAATACAATCACAAAATAAATTCTTTGACCTAGTTCTCACAATATGTCCGCAACCGCATGCTTACAAATGAATAGGGTGTTTATATTAAAATTGAATTTGCTAATCGTATTAAACATCCTATCTAATCTCAAATCATTGTTGCTGTCTTTACCTCTTATAGATATCTATTT
>JABSQL010000147.1 GCA_013215865.1 Candidatus Margulisiibacteriota bacterium | reverse complement strand
CCAGACTTTTCTACTCTTCTTTTTACCTCTTTCTTTCATTCTTCCTTGGGTACTACAGCACCTAAATATCTTGATGGATTATTTTCTGCCCACAATCCCCACGATATACTGATGAAATATCACTCTAAAACGGCCTCTTAAACAGAGAGTACTGAATAGACTCTTAGTATGAGTGGTTATGTGATAAGAACTTCTTCATGCTTTCCCCCGTGCCTTAGAGAATCTTTATCTAGGATGATTCAGCTTTTAGGTCGTTGGAAAGAATTTCGGGCTTGTTCTACTTTGGACTTAAATACACAGCCCTCCGAATGGTCATTTACCAATCCCATAGCCTGCATGAAGGCGTAGACTGTTGTGGGCCCTACAAATTTCCATCCCATTTTCTTTAATTCTTTAGATAGCGCTATCGACTCTTGTGATGTGGAAATATCCTGGGGTTTAGTGTTCTGGTTTGCTGGTTCATAACGCCATATAAAGCTAGCCAACGACCCTTCCTGCTTAACAAGTTCCTGTGTGCGTTGTGCGTTATTGATAACCGCTTCAATTTTGCCACGGTGGCGGACTATCCCTTCATCCTTGAGTAAACGTTCAATATCACTCTCAGTAAAGGAAGCTATTTTATTGAAATCAAACTGATGGAATGCGGATCGAAAGTTTTCTCTTTTTGTCAAAATTGTTCGCCAGCTCAGCCCTGATTGAAACGATTCTAAACTCAACTTTTCAAATAATCGGTCATCGTCACATACCGGAAACCCCCATTCTGTGTCGTGATACTCAATGTACTGTGGCGTAGCAACACACCAGTGACATCTCGATTTCCCATCAGACCCTATTACCGTTTTACTCATTATGATATCTCCTAACTTATTCTCCATCTAATAAAGCTTAAAGTGCTAAGCACCGTGAGGATTGTAGCATGTCCTTTCTTCTCACTTCAAAGGACAGGAGAATGAGGCGATGAATAATGATTAGGAATCATTTTTCAAGACTCACATTTCATTGTCTAATTTGGCGTATACAAGAAATAAACTCTTGGGATTTGGGCACAATTCCTTCTAAAAATGATTAAAACAGAATATTTGGGTATATTTTAGTGAGATATATTTTTATTTCGCACGATATATATGTATGTATTTCCAAAATAAAATTATTTCATTATGTGCTGAAAGCTCACCTGCTGGCGATAAGGATGCTTATTACCTAAATGAAAACAATATTGAGACTTTAAGAAGTCTTTCTTTGAAGTTTAAGACATCTCTCTATAAAAGAAGAGATAAAGCAATTGAAACTATTATTCAAGATCGTATTGAGAATCTAAGTGTTGAATCGCATGTAAAAAGCTCTTTAGGTTCTAAAGACAAGGCTACCTTAGCATTCTTAAAGTCAGGCAAAGCTCTTTATTTTCTGCGCCCTCAAAACATAGATGCCTATCACTTAAATACATATTTCAATATGCCCAAACACTCCTCAAAAGTGAAGGAAATTATGCCCAATGGAGACTTTCGAGAGGAAGTTGGTCACAACAGGTATTGGGGTGTTCGAACGTATGATGATAAAGAGTTAATGTATGTTGGGGGACTAGACAGACATAATGATCCATGTGGGAGTGGTGAACTTTTCCCTCTCCAAAACAACTGCCCTGAAGGTTTCCGGATAACACTTAATGATAATAGCATCACCTATCATTATCCTGATGGAACCATTCAAGTCAGAACCTATAATGAAGAAAAATTAGTATCTGAAACGTTAGAATTAAATAATGGCGTTACTTATACAATTGAATATGATAGAGATACAAGAAAAGGAAAAATGTGTGTGCCAGGATGGGGAACATTACGCGGAAATTTCTCAGGTAACTATCCAAATATTTCAACGGATAAATTTGCGACCCTTACCAAAGAGGATGGGAAAGTTTATGATGCACAGCTCGTTAATGGTCGCATTCAAATGGATAGTGAAACTCCTGGCCATAAAATCATTGTCTCTACAAACCTCTTTAAACATGTAAATGGTGGTTTCCAAGTATATGAGGGACAGTGTATAACAAATTCGGATGACCCAGAGTTGGTTCCTCATGGAGAAGGGGTTCTTATTTTTCCTAATG
>JABSQL010000146.1 GCA_013215865.1 Candidatus Margulisiibacteriota bacterium | reverse complement strand
CCATGTCGAGGTAAAAAAACTATTTCTTTGTTTTTATATGCCCCAACAGCCAATTTGTCTGAAGGTTCACCATAAGGGGTATGGACTTTTACTTCTTCTATTGTATCGAGAAAAGAATAAAAACCAGATCCACCAAATATACCAATCTTACCCATTACGATCTCCTTGATAGAAAGCATTATGATACCTCAATCTTTGATGGTCAAGTTATAACTGTCGATGGGATAAAACAGGGAAGGTGTTACGAACCTGGTGAAGAACATCCATTTCCAACTCAGCTAAAATCACTTCTTCTTTATCTCCTGTTCCCCGAGCGCAAATTTTACCCCATGGATCAATAATCATACTATTACCATATGTGGGGACCCCTCTTGCGCCTATCCCCACTTGATTGGGGGCAAGGACATAACATTGATTCTCAATGGCTCTAGCTTTTAGCAGTACTTCCCAATGAGCCTCCCCTGTGGGTGTTGTAAATGAGGCTGGAACCGTTAATATGTGGGCATTGTGACGGCTATAATGTCGATATAGTTCAGGGAACCGAAGGTCGTAGCATATAGAAAGCCCCACTTTCCAGTCTTGAACAGTGCTCAATATGGGTTGTTTGCCAGGCAAAAAAGTGCGCGATTCCATAATCTTGGTCTCTCCTACACAGGCATCAAAGAGGTGTATTTTTTGATAGGTGCAAGAGATGCTCCCATTTGAGTTGATGAGAACAGAAGTGTTGTAACATTTTTTGGGAGTAGACGAAGATTCACATAAGCTCCCAGCCAGAATAAAGACGCTTTTTTCTTTTGCCAATTTCATAAGGGGACCTAAAGAAGGGCCAGGGATATTTTCAGCCCGTTGTTCCACAGAAATGGTATCAGACCGTATATTAAACAACTCGGGCAGTAAAATAAAAGTAGCGCCTTTCGAAATTGCTTCCATGCAGAAAGACACAGCTTTAGATAAATTATCTTCTTTGTTAGGCCCGCTATCACATTGGACAAGCGCCACGCTAAGAGTCTGTTTCATGTTGTTTATGGTATGTTAAAATGGTCCTCAAATGCAAGGCTTTGATCTCAATAATTTGCTTCAAGTCACCTTAAAAGAAGATTGTCCTTTTGGTGATCTAACTACATCACTCATTCTCGAAAATGATACAGATTGTCATGCTCAGATTATTTCAAAGGATACTGGCATTTTTGTTGGTACAGACATTCTTGAAAACGCATTTGCAGAGGAAAATGTTCGCATATCCCAACTGCTTTCCGATGGTAGTTGCCTATCACCTCAGACAGTGATTTGTGAGCTAACAGGATCGGTTCAGGCTATTTTAAAATGGGAACGGGTTGTCCTCAATTTTCTGCAAAGATTAAGTGGTGTTGCGACCACCACTGATTTATTCGTTAAAGCCCTTAATAATCTTGGTATCCATGTTGTAGACACCCGAAAAACCACGCCGGGACTTCGTTTCTTGGAAAGAAAAGCTGTGGTAGCCGGGGGAGGGGTTAATCACCGAGAGGGATTGTCAGACATGGTACTTATAAAGGAAAATCACCTGATGGTATTGCAATCTGAAAACAGGTTGGATACTCTTCCTCAAATATTGTCCCGTTTTAAGGCCCAACATCCCAATAAAAAAATTGAAGTCGAAGTAGAGTCTCCAGAACAATTATTACAATGGGATTTATCTCAAGTTGATATTATTATGCTAGACAATTTTTCACTAGAATCAGTTAAGCGCGGGGTACTCATCTGCAAGGAAAAAGGATATAATGCGGACATTGAAATCTCAGGAGGTATTACCCTGGAAAATATTCATTATTATCGTGATTTGGATATTCAAAGAATCGCTATTGGGCAATTAACCCATTCCGTAAAGGCGTTGGATTTGAGTGTATTGATTTATGATTGATATAAATATTAAAACAGATTACGATTCCCTAGATTATCCCTCTTTAAAAGAGGTGTGTCAGTCTTGTACCAAATGTGAGTTAAGTCAAAATAGAACCCATGTTGTGGTAGGGAGTGGACCTGTGCCATGTAACCTGATGGTCATTGGAGAAGGTCCTGGAGAGCAGGAAGATATGAAAGGTCTCCCTTTTGTGGGTCGATCCGGGCAGTTGTTAACGAAAATGTTGGACTCTGTGGGAATTGACCGAGAAAAAGAGGCATTCATCGCCAACATTGTAAAATGTCGACCCCCTCAAAACCGAAATCCCCTTCCTTCTGAAATTGAGGCATGTAAGCCGTATTTAATTCGTCAAATTCAACTTATAAAACCTAAAATCATCATGTTATTGGGATCTCCTTCATTGAAAACAATTTTAGAAGATCAATTGACCATTACCCGTGCGAGGGGGAAATGGGTGACGGCAAAAGTATCGTATATGCCAGAATTATTATATATTATTCCAACATTTCACCCATCCTATTTGCTTAGAAATGCCTCCAAAGAAAAGGGGAGTCCCAAATGGTTAGCATGGAATGACATGAAAGAAGTCAAAGCTGCATTGTCTTTCTATGATACTGAAGTACTGGAACAAGTATAGGTTTCCATTTTCCTTACCTCACGATATAATAAAGCAATGGCAAGAAAAAGAGGGCGTTCACATAAAATATCGGGTCACTTTTCTATTCGGGACTTTGTAGATCCGGAATCTGGAACCTCATCCTTTAGAATAAGTCTTGGATTAGTGGGAGCTCTTGAACTTCTCAGATCCAAAGCCAAGCAACGCGTTAATATTGTCAGAGGCTATCACTCTCAAGAAAATGACACACCAAGGGGCTTTCACAAGGAATATCATTCAAGAGGGCTTGCTGCTGATGTAACCGTTGATAATATGTCTGCCAAAAGTGTATTTTTGTTGGCTGAGGAAATTAAAGATTTCGGTGGTATTGGTCTCAATTTATCTAAAGAATATGTGCATGTAGATACACGAAAGGAAGATGATCGTGCGTTATGGGTGATAGATAATGGAAAAAGGATTGATCTAACCCCTGAAAACCGTCAATCATATCTTGGTGATTCTTAGGGATATTTCCCAATTTTTAGATTTTCTTGAGACTGAAAGACATTATTCACCCCACACTATTTCGAGTTATAGACGTGATTTGACTTCTCTCCATGCTTTTTTGATTGAGTCTAAGTTAGAGGACGTATCTTATTTAACACATGGTAAGTGTCGTCGTTTTTTACAATATTTGGAAAAAAAAGCATATTCTAGGCGCAGCATTGCAAGAATTATTGCAGCGGTGCGTTCATTTTGGAAGTATCTCATTTCACAAAACCGGGTTAAACTTAATCCATGGGAATGGGTCATCACACCAAAATTGATTAAAACTTTACCAAGCGTGATGTATCAAGAAGAGGTGGCTCAGTTTTTAGATCAAATCAGTATGGCTACTTTTTCGGGTCTCAGAGAGAGGCTCATTGTTGAGCTGTTGTATAGCTCAGGTCTTCGTGTTTCAGAATTAAGAGGTGTGGATTGGGAACATATAGATACCTCAGAAAATGAAATAAAAGTATTGGGGAAGGGCCGAAAAGAGAGGGTGGTATTTTTTGGAGAGATGACAAAAAATATCTTAGATCTTTATCACAAAGAAATCTCCAAAAAATGGGTCCCTCTTCCCAGTGCTGTATTTTTAAACCTTCGGGGAAAGAGACTGACAAGTAGAAGCATTCAACGAAATATCAAACAACTATCTATTCAATTTGGTGGCAGTGTTGATATTACACCCCACACACTGAGACATTCTTTTGCGACAGACCTATTGAATGGCGGTGCAGACCTGAAAATGGTGCAAGAATTATTGGGCCATAGCCACTTGTCTACCACTCAAATTTACACCCACCTTTCAAAAGATCATTTACTCAAAAGTTACAAAAAAGCCCATCCCCGTGCTTAACTGGACTATCTAGTGTTGTAATACGGATCTCTATGAAAATCTTTCCTGCACATATCAGTTTGAAGCTCACATGCAAAGGATAATACGTAGCCTGACCTGTCTCTATTGTTTGTCAATTGCAATAAGGGTATTCTCAATTTTCGACATGTATCAACTTCTACCTTTGTAAATTTACTTCCTGCAGACAGCATAACAAGTCCGTCACTACTAATGGGTCCACCTCGGGCTACGGGATTTGCCCAACCCGCTTTTTCTGCTACTTCGTCATCAACATTAAGTTGAAGAAGTACAGGCCCCCGTATAGACCTACTTCTGGCATGTTGACCGACTGCGAAAGTCACTCTTTCCCTCATTGTACCTGCAATATCCCTCTTTTGATGATCTGCTAAACTGGAACTTTTGTTAATTGCGTTCGGGAACATCGCATTGATGCCACCCATAGTAGATTCTGTATATCTATGTATAACATAAACAACATCTCCCGGATCAAATCTAACAGCTTTAAACAGTCCTTCAGGGGTTCCATTAATGTCATTTGAAAGTTTTGGTAGTTTCCCAGTCGCATTCGGATTCTGTGGGATGAGGCGGACATTCTTTGTGTTTGGACGAACAAATTGCGGGGTTCTACCCAGAAAGTTTTTTACCCCTGAAGCGGCTCCAGTGCCAGTACTCACACTTGCAAGGGTTTTTCTGAGGTGTTTTTCTATTTCGTTAAAGGTGCTTCGAGAATGCTGATTTAACGAAAACGTAATATCTTGATGGACGGTTGATATTCGCATGGATGCTTTGGTGGTAAGTGGGTGGCCCCAAGTATTCAGCTTTCGACATTCAGTAAATCCATAATGTTTTAAGAGTTGGGCATATATCTCTATACTTGAGCGAGGCGCACCTAATTTAAGTAAGTGTGATGTTAGCTGTTGAGATAAATTTGATACCGATGCCCTTGGTGACCGACTCGCAGAGCTAGCATGTTTGCTTTCCGACGCAGATGAAGCCACACTATAGACTTGAGCAGGTAATGGTTTACGTACGAAACCTCGGAAATCGTTCCTAATTTCCGCCTCTAGTTGTGCAATATTTTGAGAATTGTATTTAGGATAGTGAAATTTCGTACCCCTTGCACCACTATGGAAAATGACGCCCTCAGCGTTCCAACTGAACCCATAATGACTAAGTAATTCATAAAACTTCTGAGATTTAATTTGTGCCGCGCTTTTCATACCTCCAGGTAATGTGTCTTGTGGTATTCTGGCATCAAATTTCTCACCAGTTTCCGGGTCTTGGACAATGCCTGAACCCATTATCAGTGCTCTACTTAGATCCTCAGTTTGTCGTGCTAAATCAGAAGCCCTAGTTGTATTTCCTGACGCCTCAAGAGTTTCAATTTTCGACTCGTTTTCTTGGACTTTACTTTGCAAACTAGCCCTGCTCTTTACAGGCTGTGGCACAGTACGAGTTGATATACTACTTGCTCCCATCATAATAATGCTCCTCCATAAAAGTATTTTAATTATTATTATACATCAGCTTAATTATTTGACATAACTTTTCTAAACGATAATATTGCTCAATTAGGACTCTTATGGGAGAATATTTTGGGTAAGGAGGAAATATTATGAGAAAGCAAATATCAAAAAAAATTATGGCTGTGTCTATACAGCCTCTCTCAGTTCATGGAGGTGCTGGTAGAAGAGTAGCCGATACGGTTGACCATGAACTAACATTAACCGTTCTAGATCATATTCGAACCAGTGCATGTATGAATAGAGCACGTGATTTTCTCCAGGAAAGACCAGGGGTTGCCACTACCATTGAAGCAACATATGTGGGTTTAATGACGTTGGGAATTGTTATAGGTGCCCAAAAAATGGATGCTGATAATGGAGAATCCTGGGGTGGTCTTGTAGCAGGTGCCATTGCTTTTTTGACATTAGAACTAGGAAAGTGGGTTCTTGAACCCCGAAATCTTATTAGTGTATCTCAACAGGAAATTGAACTTGATAATAAAGGCGCTCGTATCATGGGGGCGGATCGGTTTTTTGGGTTTCAAGACTGGTATCAAGAATTTGATATTGGAATAGGCACCTTTGAATATGAAGATATTAATGCCGCATTAGATATTGTAGACAGAATAGCTAGAGAAAATTGCCCTTTTGATGAAGGTGAAGAGTTAAGAGACACCCATCTGTTATATGTGGTTCCCATGCGGGCCATAGAATTTGAAAATCCTGATCAAGAATTACCATTTACTATCAAGCTCTTTGATGATCTTCTAAGGAAAAAATACGAAGGTGTGAGAGAAATGCAAATAATAGGTGGAAGTTGGAAAGTAAAGCAGGGCACCCTTATGATGCAACCCAACAAGCGATGCAGATTGGTTTTAGCGTATGTTGGAAATGTAAGCCAAACTAAAATTATAGGGTCAGAAAACACGCTATTAGGGAGGAGCTACAGCTATTGTTCCAGAGAACTAGAGCGAATAAATTATAAGCCGTCAAGCGTGATGGATTTTGTTTTAGCAGCATTTTTAAAATATGCAAAAACGAGCACAAAAGATCCTGTCAGTGGCAAATTTGGGGAAGGCGATAAATTATGTGGGTCAATTGAGCATAAAGACAGAAAATACGTCATGTGTTCAGATAAGGTACTAGTGGATAAAAAGACACATAATGCGGTTATCGGGCAGTGGGATCCTGAGGGAATACGAATGAATCGCACCCACAGTAAGGATAACGAAGGAGATAAAGGGTTTCATACAAATGGTGTATTTCCTGTTAGAGATATGAAGAAAGAGGCGGTAGATTCTCAGGCACCTGTTCATAGGGTATGATATTCGAAAATAGGAATGGTTGAGGGGGAGGCATCACTCACCAGGTATTGAATTTCACCTTGTTTTGGGTTATTGTGCGATGGATATGATAGCGTACGTAAAAAACATACTCTCCATGAGTATCGCATTTGGAAGTATATGGCTTCTCAACCGATATGTGCTGGAATGGTGTGTGTCTATTTTACCCAGAACAACCTTATTTCTATTTGTGTATTTGGGTATTATGGGGCTATTTGTACTGGCAACTTTGTACTTATTTCCAATCATAACCATGGGTTGTATGAAGAGGTTATTTCCATTTCTAAAGGATTAGTTTCTAGAGCGAAGCAGGTATTATCTCCTGTTTTATCTCATTTTTTTGAGATAGAAATCGAAAAGGGAGAAGGGTGCTATTTAATGGACTTTCAAGGTAACGCTTACCTTGACTTTGCTGCGGGTGTTGGCGTGGCTTCCACAGGGCATTGCCATCCAAAGGTCGTAAAGGCAATACAAACCCAGTCACAAATCCTCATTCATGCATGTGCAGGAATCGTTTACTATGAACCCAATATTGCATTGGCAGAAAAAATTGGATCATGTCTGGATGGAGACTTGTCTTCCTTCTTTTTTACGCAGAGTGGCACAGAAGCTGTAGAGGCAGCCATTAAATTGGCAAAATTCGTTTCCAAAAAAACCGATGTCATTACCTTTAAAGGAGGTTTCCATGGGAGAACTTTGGGTGCATTATCCATTACATCATCAAAAGAGTCATACAGAGTAGGGTATGACCCCTTACTGCCCCAAGTAGAATTTTTCCCTTTTCCTTATGAGTACCGAAACCCATGGGATGCGGGTGATTGTAAATCTGCTGCGATTAAGGCGTTTAAAGCATTTATAGAACCCAATAAAGAACATGTGTGCGCCGTTATTATTGAGCCTATATTAGGAGAGGGAGGCTATGTGCCTGCCCCTCCAGAATTTTTAAATGAACTAAATGATATCTGTAAAGAACATCACATATTCTTAATTTTGGATGAGATTCAAACAGGATTTGGAAGAACGGGAAAATGGATGGCTTACCAACATGAAACATTTACACCTGATATATTGGTAATGGCCAAAGGCATCGCATCCGGAATGCCTTTAGGCGCAGTCGTTTCTAGACCCGACATTATGGATCAATGGACAGCAGGTGCGCATGGTGGGACCTATACCGGAAATCCTGTTTCTTGCGCGGCAGGTCTTGCCACTATAGATGTGATTGAAGAAGTATTGCCAGGCGTATCTTCTTTGGGCGATCATGCAATAGAATTCCTTAGAGATGCGTTAGCAGATCACCCATATGTTGGCGACATACGCGGTAAAGGTCTCATGATTGGCATTGAATTTGTAACAGATAAATCATCTAAGGCACCCTATTTAGACATTATTAAACCCATCATGAATGCGTGTTTAGATCAATTTCTAATTGTCATTTCGTGTGGCGTGCACCAAAATGTGATTCGTCTGGTACCTCCTTTAATTATTGAAAAAGAAATGTTGATGAAAGGGCTTAAAATTTTGGTTTCTGAGAATAATGCACATCGTTAAAGGAAAGAGATCCGTTTTAGAGGCGGTACGCTCAGGTGTATTAGTAGACCGCATTCTTATTTTGAAATCTCATGGAAATAAAGATTATATAAAAGATATAGTAAGGGAAGCTGAGACCAAACGCATTTCCATTAAGTATGTTGCTTCTGACGTATTTAAATCTCATCGAATTCTTGGCCAAGATCAGGGTGTGATAGCGGTTCTCCAACCCAAAAAACAAATGTCTCTTGAAGATATCATTGAGAATAAGGCACTGTATCCAGTATTGGTTGCTTTGGATCACTTGCATGATCCATTTAATTTTGGAAGCATTCTCAGAACCTGTGAAGTGCTCGGAGTAAAAGGCATCATATATCCAAAAGACCGGCATGTTCAGCTTACACCAGGGGTTATTAAATCAAGTTCAGGTGCAATTGAGCATTTGGATCTCGTGAAAGTAACCAATTTATCACGGGTTCTGTCACAACTTAAAAAAGAGGGGTTTTGGCTATACGGGGCTGATGAGTCATCGTCTCAGACAATTTTGAAGCACACGTTTCAATATCCGTGTGTATTGGTATTTGGAAATGAGGAAAAGGGGATTTCTCATGGGGTGTCTAAGCTACTAGATATGTCGGTCCAAATACCGATTAGAGGAAAAGTTTCTTCTTTAAATGTATCTGTTGCAGCTGGTATAATGGTATATACAGTGACCAATACACCAGCCTATGATGACTTTTAATGAACGTCTAAAAGCGCTTTGTTTTTCAAAGAAAAGCTCTCTTCGTTCAAAAATACTTTTTCCGTTTGTATTAATTACTCTTTTCATGACGGTTTCTTCGGTTATCATTGCTATTTATTTTATTAACCAGTCCAAAATGGGTTGGGTAATAGAGGATCTTGAAAAGCATCATCAACACTTTGTTCATGCCCTAAAAAACCGAGATAACCAGACATTAAGTTATAGCAGGTTTGTTCAAGATATGACGCAATCCCCAGTGACAAAAAAATTGAAGAGAAAGCGTAAATCGACTCGATTATCTGATGTGAGTGTACAGGTATCTTTTGATGAAGTGATACAAAAAATAGAAATTCATGACCGCATTCTTTTAACCAATCGCAGACAATTATCTATTGAAAAACGAGATAGGTATTCACTTCTGCTTAAGAAAAATGATACAGGAGAAAGTGATACGGGCATATATATGTTTAAGACGAAAAGTGGCGCCCTTAAAATGGTATTAGCCAGTATGTATAGTAGTGGAAAGGGGCAAGAAAAGGGGGTGAATTATCT
>JABSQL010000145.1 GCA_013215865.1 Candidatus Margulisiibacteriota bacterium | reverse complement strand
GCTTCCCTGAAGAGCCTTGTTCTAGTACAGGGGTTCCCGTGGTTGCAACATATCCTTGTACCGGATCACTCATTTTGATACGTTTCCCAACTGTTTTTGGATGCGCTAAAGATGCTTTCAAAATCAGTTCTTTTTCTGCCGTATCTGTGATGTATATCTCTACGAAATTTGCCCGGACATTTTTGTTTATCATGGAAAGAATAAGTTCATACATACGGGTTCTATTTAATGTGGATCCAATCACTTTTGTGGCCAAATACATTTTCTGAAGTTCGAAAAGGGAGTCTGTTAAGCGTTTTACAACACGGGTTTCATCTTGTAGTTGCTGTGTCAGTTTCGCCAAATTTAAAAACACCCTGACATTATAAAGGAGGGTATCTGGAGACTCTGACAGGTCTAAACACCCATCCAGTAATAGGCTTTTTATGGGCCTATTCCCAATTTTACATAGTACCGGTCTATATCGTATTGGTTCTTCCATTATCTTATTAAAAAGCGCATTGCATGCGGGCATATCTTGAAAAAATACAAGGTGAATCGATTGGCGATTGTATTCTTCCTCTATCTTCTTCATAAAGGATTTTGGGCCAGAAATGACTTGATAGTTAATAGGCACTTTTGTCTTTTTTAGGGCATCTATCAGACCCCTTAGGGTTTCAGAATCGCTATTCGATAATATTCGGATCATATGAAATGAGTATACACGAGGGACAATTTTAATTACAATATTAACACGATGTCAAAAAGCGACGATTTTTCTAAAGATTTATTTGACTTCTTGGGTCAGAATGCAAATCAAACAGGCGAAACACATCCAGATCCACCTCAAAAAGATCCCATACTCGATCTATCTTTCTCATTAAAACCCAAAGAAATAAAAGCACATTTAGATCGATTTGTGATACAACAAAATGAGGCAAAAAAAGTCATCTCTGTGGCTATATGCGATCACTACAATCATATTCAACATTGTTTAAAAAATAATAATCCCATGCATTATGCCAAACAAAATGTGGTGATGATCGGGCCAACAGGCGTCGGTAAAACATACCTTATTAAATGTGTATCAGAACTCATTGGCGTCCCATTCATTAAGAGCGATGCCACAAAATTTACAGAAACAGGCTATATCGGTGGAGATGTGGAAGATTTAGTCCGTCAGTTGGTAACCAAAGCAGATGGAAATGTAGATTTAGCACAGTGTGGGATTATCTATTTGGATGAAATCGATAAAATTGCATCTCCCTCTAAAATGGACCACAAAGATGTAGGCGGTCGTGGTGTACAAACCAATCTTCTTAAGTTAATGGAAGATACAGAAGTCCCTTTAAAAACAGCATGGGATATTCAGTCACAATTAAAAGGCATGTTTGGGTCCAATCAACATTCAAAAGAAACGATCTGTACTAAAAATATTCTATTCATTGTTAGCGGTGCATTTAATGGGTTAGATGAAATCGTTAAAAAAAGGGTGTCTGGAAGCCAGTATGGTTTCAAACCAAATCATCAGGAGTCCAATCCGAATGAAATGAGCAAAGTCACAACAGAAGACCTTATTTCTTATGGGTTAGAACCTGAGTTTGTGGGTCGCCTACCCGTCCGGGTTCCCTGCCAAGAATTAAATACACTGGATTTATACCAAATATTGAAAGATTCTGAAGAGTCTCTCCTCCATCAAACGGTGAGCGCTTTTAAGTCATATGGAATTGATATTTCATTTACAGACCAAAGTCTTTTAGACGCTGCCAAATTGGCCCATAAAGAGAAGACGGGTGCGAGAGGATTGTCTACCGTCTTCGAAACGCATTTCAGAGACTTAAAATTTGAGTTACCTTCAACCAAGGTAAAGCGATTCTTGGTAACAGATCATCTCTTCAAAGACCCCAAGGCATTTTTGAATGTCATCGTCACAAATCCATCTCAAACAGAAAAAGAATATCTTACTTATCAATTTGATCAATTTGAGAAAACATATCTAGAAACAAATCAGCTTCGCATTAAATTTGATGAAGATGTGAGAGATTATATCACTTCCTATGCAGACACCCTCCAAAAGAGCATTCTTGAGGCTTGCCATAAAACCCTTTTATCTCTTCAGTATGCTACTAACATGATGAAATCCAAGTTGCCTGATCAAGAGTTTCTGATTACTTCTTCTGTGATTGAGCAATCCGAACGATATTTGGAAGAGTGGGTCAAAGAAACCACCCATTCATCAAGCCAGAAATAATGCAGATTTCTGACACCCTTAAAACCATTCAAAAAACATTACAGTCTTATCCCACAAATCCCATACTCATTGCGGTGACCAAATACGCCACTATTTCCCAAATGGAGGAACTGGCTGAGTCCGGACATCTCATTGTAGGTGAAAACAAGGTCCAATCCGTATTGGAAAAAAAACCTCAAACCCATCATCCTTTTGTGTGGCATTTTATCGGACATTTGCAATCTAACAAGGTCAAAAAGGCCGTATCTTTGTTTACAACCATTCAATCAGTGGACTCACTCAAGCTCTTAAAAAAAATTGATCACGAGTGTGATTTATCAGGACGAAAAATAGATATCATGTTTCAAATAAATGTTGCCAACGACCCTAAGAAACATGGATTTACCCCCGAAGATTTTAACAGACAATTACCTGAAATGATTGGATTTTCAAATGTACAGCTTAAGGGTATAATGTGTATAGTTCCATTCACGAAGGATCCCGAAGCTGCTCGGCCTTGGTTTAAGGCGGCAAAACGTATTTTTGACGACGCAAAAGGGGTTGTTCCCCAGCTAAAGGAATTGAGTATGGGAATGAGTCACGATTACACAGTCGCATTAGAAGAAGGATCCACAATGGTACGAATTGGAAGTCGTTTATTTACGGATGACGACAAATAATGGAGGCAGATTAAATGGGTATTTGGCATCTTACAAAGCAGTTTTTTGGATTCGTAGAAGATGAAGACGTTCAGGATGAAACGCATCTCACCTCAGCGCTGGGGCAAACGGATCCTCTATCTAATAAACAAATAAAGTCTCCTGCTGCAGACAAAAAAAGTGTACATCCTTTTCCATCTTCTGAAATCAAGATAGAAGAACCCAGAATTTATGAAGATTCTTTAAATATTTCATCTCACTTACGAGAAAATAAACCATGCATAGTCAATTTGAAGCATTTGGATTCAGAATCTGGAAAGCGGCTGATAGATTTTATTTGCGGTACGGCGTATGCCATTAATGGGCATATGATGAAAATAGGCGATAACATTTTTTTATTCACACCAGCAAATATTCAAATTGTTGAAACAAAAGAACAGTCTCCATTTGAACAAGGGGTTCAAGAGGCTGCCAAGGCTGCTTTTATAACCTCCCAAGACACTCCACAGAAAGAAGCCCCATCCTTTTCCTCAACATATTCAGTACATCAACCCAAAACGACTGCGGAACGTTTAGCAGAGCGAAGAGCCGCACACAGAGAAAAAGAGGCCTCTCGGAACCGTCCTTCTTCAACAGCACTTCCGTTGCCCTAAGTATTTATATGGACCTTACAGAATTTGTATCCATTGTGAAGAAACTCCGTTCACCGGAAGGATGTCCATGGGACAAAGAGCAAACGTTTGACAGTCTCAGGCCCCACATTATAGAAGAAGCCTATGAACTAACAGAAGCCATGATTGGCACCTCATCAGAATTACTAAAAGAAGAGTTGGGTGACGTGTTATTGCATGTCGTCATGTTAGCGAATATGGCTGAAGAAAATAAATGGTTTTCGCTGCAAGAAGTCTCAAATGCAGCCGTAGAAAAACTCATTCGAAGACACCCCCATGTATTTGGAGATACAACTGTTACATCTGTTGATGAGGTTTGGGAAAACTGGGAGAAGATTAAATCTCAAGAAAAAAACAACGTTGGGAAGTCCGTGTTGGATTCTGTCCCAAAAAGTTTACCTGGATTAATGGAAGCCCTAAAGATTCAAAAAAAGGTCGCTAGGAAAGGGTTTGACTGGGAAAACATTGCAGATGCTGTTGCCAAGATTGATGAAGAAGTTGCGGAGTTGAAACTGCTTTTATCACAATCTGATTCAGATTCTAACCGCCTCGAAGGTGAAGCAGGAGATGTTTTATTTTCTATGGTGAATGTGTTTAGAAAGCTTGGGATTGATCCAGAAGCAGCTTTAAAAAATACCAACCATAAGTTTAAATCACGATTTCAGTACATTGAGAAGCAAGCTGCAGAGGAAAACAGAGATGTATCTAACATGAGTTTAGAAGAGATGGAAGCCCATTGGGAAGCGGCAAAGAGAAACAAACAAAACAGATAATGATATTTTTGAGGTGGGTCATGCCGAACCTCGACTGTAGAATCATATTATATTAGAATACAACATGAATAATGATGGAGGACGCTGAAAAGCACCCTCTGCATTTGACATTTGTGATTTTGAGGCTAATATATACTTTCGGAGAGGTACCCAAGTGGCTCAAGGGGACGGTTTGCTAAACCGTTAGTGTTCGTAAGGGCAGCGAGGGTTCGAATCCCTCCCTCTCCGCCAGCAAAAATTGGCCAATTTTTGAAGGATAAGAATTAAGGATAAGGAGGAAGGTATGGGATGGGATTGTATAGCCATGAAACTAGATACATCGTCACTAGAGAAAGCAATTAACTTCTTTACAACGGGGCATAACCGGTATCTTACGAACACAAATGATCTTGAAGTGAGGGATGCCTGTATCCAGAGATTTGAGTACACATATGAGCTCGCTAATAAAATGCTTAAACGACAACTGGAGTTTGATATTGCCAATTCAAGTCAAATTGATATCATGTCTTTCAAAGAAAGAATTCGATTAGGAGCAGAAAAGGGGTACATTCAAGATCCCCTAAACTGGTTTGAGTTCAGGAACAGGCGAAATATTAGGAAGTATACGTTTATTATGTGGTAAGAACTTCTTTATTCTTCCCCAGTGCCTTAGAGAATCTTTATCTGGGGTGATTCAGCTTTTAGGTCGTTGAAAAACATTTCGGGCTTGCTCTACTTTGGACTTAAATACACAGCCCTCTTCACGTCATCTAACCTTAACGCCTCCTTTGGAGTATAATAGATAGATGGAAAAACGTGGCCTGCCCATTGGCATACAAACATTTGAAAAAATTGTTCAGGAAGATCGGGTTTATATAGATAAAACAGAATTAATCTGCCAGCTGATTAATGGTTCTGGGGCATACTTCCTCTCCCGACCCAGACGGTTTGGAAAATCCCTTCTTATTTCAACACTAGAGGCTATCTTTAAGGGTAGAAAAGAGCTATTTAAAGGCCTTTGGATTGAAAAGAATGATTATAATTGGGACACATATCCTGTGATCAAGTTAGATTTATCCTTGCCAAGCAGCTCTGATCCAGAAGCATTGAGAAGTGGGCTGTGTAAACGGGTTAAGGAGGCTGCTCAGGAATTACAAGTGAGTCTTGACTTAAACCAATCTCCCCATGAG
>JABSQL010000144.1 GCA_013215865.1 Candidatus Margulisiibacteriota bacterium | reverse complement strand
GATCGTCTGACCAAACCCCGTAGGCCAACACAATTATGGGCAGTGTGAGAATCGCTAAAACGCCCTCGTCCTTATAATCTTTGTCTCGGGATTCTAAAAGCTTGCCCTGGTAAGATTCTTCACCTCGGGCCATACGCTCTGCATGCATTAACTGTGCATCCGACATAGCCATCTTTGTTCTTTGTCGATTGGCGTATATCTTACTCCCAGCTTGTAAAGCAATTTTTGCTAAACCAAACCAGGCCATACTAGTACCACTTAACTTCTGATTTTTTTTCTTTTAACATTCTACGTTGTCCACCAACTTTATTTACAGTTGGAATCTCTTCAGGAATTTTAACCGGAATACCGCCTTTAGGATATCCATCCTTATTGACGAATTGTTTGTGGTCAATCCCTTGGGCAGCGCTTTTGCTTTCACTTTTTGCCATTGTTGCCTCCTTAGCTTCTTGGTCCTTTTAAAGTTCGTACATCTCTTGCCTTCATCTGAGCAATATCTCTTCTATTTTCATCACCCATTTCTTGTTTGGCCATAGATGTATCAGCTCTTAGTATAGCTAAATCTTCATTTTGTTCAAGTTTATCTTCTTGAATATCTCTATTTTGAACTAATTTAGCTCTATCTATTTCGCCCCTTTGTTTCATTTCCTTGTCTTTTCTTGTAGTATCCATAGCTTTTAAGTCTACTTCTCTAGATTTAATCTTCAGTAATGGATCATGATCAAATTGAGAAGTAATACGTTTTTCTTCTTCCATAAATTCATTCATCATTTCAGCAATTAAAACTGCTTTTCTAGCTTCAATCTTTTGAGTAAGTTGTTGAACTTGTTGTCCCATCTGTGGATTAGAAGGAGCCATTTGTTGCATTTGAGCTAACATTTGAAACTCTTGTGGAAACTCCACTTGTACCTGTTCTTGGGCCATAATACTAATATGCTCTAAAATATTTTTCTCCATTGCCGCCATAATAGGTGGATTATTTCTAACCATATTCATAGACATAAAATGTAAGTGTGCGCTAATATGCGCTCTATGATCTTGACCTGGATAAGCTTGAAAAGGCTTACCAGAGATTGCATCAATATTTTCCAATGCAGGATCTTTAGGCATTTTAGGAGGAGGTGGAGGTAAAATTTGGTCAATATCTTTTATGCCAATCGCTTCATACATTTTTCTATAAGATAAATATAAATCATGCATTTGTGGATTAGACATTGCTAATTGTAATTCTGTTTGTGCTAATGTAACACGTTGTTGCATTGAAAATATATTTGGATCTGCAACCGGTAAAATATCTACTCTATCATCAAAATCTTGAACTTTAACAGTTCTGGCTGCACCAACTACATCATAAGGATATTCAGGAGGTAAATATGTAGCAAATACTTTTGCCAGTAATTTAAATTCCTGTTTTAATGCAACATAAAGTCTTTTATGGATTGCTGACATTACCCTTGAGCCACGCTCTAAGAGAGCTACAGTCGTACCAACAGCTGCTGATTGGTTCCCGTCACCGACTTGCATGTCAG
>JABSQL010000143.1 GCA_013215865.1 Candidatus Margulisiibacteriota bacterium | reverse complement strand
GGTTTGCTGCTCATATTCCAATTGTTGGGAAGACTTTCTCTGAACAGTTGTTCCCAACTCTGCTTCGAAAGATTGGAGTCTAATATCGATGGTATTTTCAAGCCGAAGAACCATTTGTTCTTCCTCCAAATGAATCCCTACCACTTTGCTGTTGCTATAGTCTTCTGACTCATGTTCAAAATAGTCAAGTTCTCTATTCAAAAAAGTTCCCAGTAGGGAAGCACCCGTATGAAAAGATTGTGGATTGGCCTGAGTATTAGGCAGGGTTTGGTTCGGAAATAAAGAGACTTCGTTAAATAAACCTTGATCAGTTTGCCCAGATGAAAATGGGTCTGCATTATTAGACTGCCCAAAAGAGAGTAAACTGGTTAAAGATCGACTCTGCCATTGCTCTAAATATTGTCTGTATAAAGCGATTTGATAATTCGAAACATTTGCCCGATTAGTGGAAACAGGTGCCGGATTTTCAACACAATATAATGCGGTTTGTGAAAGTATCACTAGGATACAGAGGGTTGCATATTCGCTTGTCTTACGCCGGAACATTAAATACAGTGTCATCTTCATCCTGAGAAGACTCTTTTTCTTCTTGGCTTTGACCACCTCCTGATTGTGATTGAGAGCCACCATTGGTAACAGAGACCTCTACCACATGTCCTCTCTGCTCTAAATACGACTTGAGGTCATCTCGATGCGCAAAGAGTAAATTTCTAAGTTTGTCATCCTCTTTGAGGTCCAAGGTAACATGCATGACACCTTTGATTTTTTTGATTGATAGCCCCAACTCAATATTTTCTACACCCAATTTCGAGACGTAAACAGATATTTCAGTCGGTTTATTCGTTTGAGAGAATCTTAAAATGTGATCTCCCAATTTGGGTAAAAATGAGGATAAAAAATAATGGGGATTAATATCATAGGGAATAGATAATTGATCTTTCATAACTGAAACAGAATCTGACTTAAACTTCTCGGAAGACTTTTTTGGTGGGTGTTGATCATCGGACTCATGCTCTTTTTGAAAGGATGTTTTTATGGGCTCTTGCGCGTTAGATGAGGTATGGGATAGATTTTCTAATGGAACTGATGTGTTCTTAGCTTCCTCAAATAGATCTGAAAAAGGCGGTTCTGTTCGCGTTTCATTTCCCTTTAAAATGCCCTGAATAAGAGAGTGTGGTGAAATGTTTGATCGAGGATTTGGAATTTGGCCCGATGAGCTCATGCAGTGTTTTTCTCTTTTAAACGTTCTTGTTCATCTTTGGTAATTTTATACCTGATGGCCTCGAACACTTGGCCCAATTTACTTGAATAGCGGCCATCCTTGATATATGAAAAACGAATTGGGAAACGTTGTTGCAGTCTAAATCCCTCTTTATTCACAATTTCTGCAATATTCTGAAAATTTAGCTCTGGGACATGAGGGAACAAAACCCTTGGGTCTTCTATACGTCCTAGATCGCGTATTCCTGCTTTTATAAAGTCCTCAATATTGGTATTTAAATGAATCGGGATAGTGACTTTCGTACTATCTGGCAAGATAGACAGCGCCATCTCCACCGTGTCAAGAATGACCTTGTGTTTTGGCGGGGTTTTATTCTCAAAACGAGTGCCAGGTTCTGGTACAAAATTCTGAATGAGCACTTCATGTATATGCCCAAATTCCTTTTGAACCTTTGCAATATGATTCAGGGTTTTTCTGCGATGATCTTTCGATTCTCCTATACCAACCATAAGGCCAGTAATAGTAGGGATACCCAGTTTACCGGCCCATTCCAAACTTTTATACCTAAGTTCTTTTCTTTTACCGGGTGATTTCGGGTATATTTTTTCAAAATGATGGTCATCGACAGTATCCAGCATGATTTTCATCAATGCACAGATTTCTTGCATTTTCTTCATTTCAATGGGACTTAAAAATCCCACTTCTAATACAGGAATAAGGCCTTCTAGGAAACCCAGTTCACACACTGTGTAAACATAATCCAAATAAGAGCTAAATCCCCACAGATCTAATGTTGCTCGAACATCAGGAAATTTGTCAGGCCGTTCACCTGCAACAAACAATATTTCTCTTACACCTTGTTTTCGAGCCTGTTTAGCTGGTTTTATAGTTCCATAGGGTACGGCAAGGTTTTCATTTTTATGAAAACCGCAGTAAGGGCAATTATTCCGACATTTCCGTGTCAGAATGGTTGTCATTGAACGTGAATACGTGATGACATCCGGCGAGTCTTCGCCTACTACTTGTATATCTGTTTCTACGCTTTTATTTCCTAATGAATATCCGACTACCATCTGTACTCCAGAGTAACATAATTATTATTCTTACTAAAACGAGTTGTAAAAATCAAGTTGGGATTATATCATGACTTAAGATCAGAATCCATGGCAAAAACAATCGCAGAAATAAATTTAGCACAATATTCAAATAATTTACTAGCTATTAAACAGGCTATTAAACCCTCCATCAAAATAATGGCAGTTGTGAAAGCGGATGCATATGGGCTAGGTGCCCAAAGTATATCGGCAAGAGCTGAGAAGGAGGGCGTTTCCTATTTAGGTGTGGCAACCGTCTGGGAAGGCCAAGAATTAAGAGAGTCAGGCATTACCATACCGATTTTAGTGTTAAGTGAACCTGAAGAGACCGCGATTGACTCACTATTTACGTTTAATTTAACCCCAACTGTATATTCCTCAAAATTCCTGAAAATCTTAAATCAAAGAGCCGTTTCTCTTGCAGATTGTGTGAAAGTTCATATCAAAGTGGATACTGGAATGGGGCGAATTGGATGCCAATCAGGTGAATGTGTTCAGTGGATTGTGTCTATTCAAAAATTACATGGTATTGAGTTGGAGGGATTATACTCCCACTTTGCTAATGCGGATCAACCTAGCTCAACATATTCTTTAAAGCAACTGGTTATTTTTCAATCTATTTTGGAGAAATTAAAGAAGAGGAAAATTCAAATTCCATTGATACACATGGCTAATTCTCATGGAACATATCATTTCGTTGATAGTCATTTCGATATGGTTCGAATCGGAATTTCGGGATATAAAAATATTGTAACGCTTAAAAATAAAGTGATCCAGATCCGACGTCATCCAAAAGGGAATTATATCAGTTATGGAAATGAATATTGTACCAAAGAACAAACTTGGATTGCGACTGTATCGATGGGTTATGCTGATGGGCTACCCATTTCACTGGGCAAGCAAGGGCGTGTATTAATTGGCGGAAATGCTTATCCTATCGCAGGACGTATTACAATGGACATGACAATGGTAGACCTGGGTCCTCACCTCCCCCGTTTTGATGTGGGAGAAGAAGTTGTCTTTCTAGGTAAACAGATTTCTGAAGAGATTACTATAGATGAAATTTGTCAAAAAGCAGGCATTATTCCATATGAATTCTTGTGCGGTATTGGAAAAAGAGTAAAGCGGATATACTTATAACTCAGGAATCTCGGAAATGGCTTTTTTCGCAGCATCTTGCTCGGCATTCTTTTTGGTGGACCCTAAACCCTTGAAATGATGGTTTTTTCCATTGAAGGTGAACCGGGCGGCTACAAAAAACTGTTTTAAATGGTCTGGTCCTTCCACCTTATTGAGATGGTAATCAGGTGGGCATTCCTTATTCTTTTGAAGTATTTCTTGTAGGGCAGACTTATAGTCCATTAGCGCGACAATATTTGATATGTCTAGATGATTTTGTTCGAAAAGATGGATTAAAAATGTCTGGGTTTTTTTTAATCCTTGGTCTTTGTATATAGCGGCAATTAATGCTTCTAATGCATTTGCTAGTATAGAAGCACGGAGACGACCCCCTGATTTAATTTCGCTATTTGACAAGTAAAGAAAACTGCCTAAGTCCAGGGTAGAAGCTAGGTGTGTAAGGCTCTTGTCAGATATCAATTGAGATCTAATTTTGGTGAGTTTTCCTTCACTTGCATTTGGATATGTTTCTATTAAATACTCTGAAATAATCATCTTGAGAATGGCATCTCCAAAAAATTCTAGACGCTCGTTATTCGCATACTGTAAAGAACCGTCCGCGTGGGAAGAAAATGAGCTGTGTGTGAGTGCTTCTTGGATATGTTTTTTGTTTTTGAAAGTAATGCCTAATATTTGTTCCAGATTTTTAATTGATTTTAGAGGGTTAGGCTTCATATTATTGCGGGTTTCTTGAAAATAGATGGAAGGTTCTGATGATGCCAATACAGAATACGCCCAGCCCAATACCGATTAAAAGACCCAGAACGCTTCTGTATAGCGATATGATCAGAGGTGTATGAAAATGACAAAATGAATTGATGACTGATATTAGGGCAATCGCTCCTAACACATTAAAAAACCATAGCCAATTTCGAGAAAAGTGAGAGTCAACGAATAAATATCCCATGAGTAAAAAAGGGTACCCAATTAAAAACTCTTTTGTTCGAGGTCTTACGAACAAAAGAGTTTCTAATGTTTCTCTCATTTGATCTTCAACCAATGGGATGCCCCAAGCAATATAATTTCCACTTCTAAGTATATAAACCAAAACAAACAAAATTGCGATGAAAACAGCCATCAATCCACCTGCTGTAACAGGAGATTGAAACAGGCGTTTTATAACGTAAAATATGGATGACATACGCTGAGGTCTCAAATAAAAGAATATGCCAATGATTGCGAGAGGGAAGAGAAAAGATATTTTAACACCATAAAATTGGAATATACCTAGCAAGTAAAGAGGATCTGACAATAAAGCAAGTACAAATAGAGAACCCACTAAACATAACAAACAGACGATTACTAAATACAAGATGCCTTTATATAGGCGCTTTTGAGGCGAAATACTGTGTTGGCTTTCCTTCGGAAAAAAAGCAATAATGGCAAGTGAAGGAAAGGTGATTGTAGAGGCTAGGGCCATTAATCTTGTCCACAACGGGGATATGCCAAGTAATAAAAATACTAAATACAAGATTGGGAAAAGTATCAATATAATCAATCCCTGAACAATTTCTAATGAGATGAAAAAAGATAGCAGTAATAATAGGGCAGCTCCAACACCCAATGTAATGATAAAGGTCTCAATGGGTGTTATCGGTTTATACAGATTCCAGGGTAATTTATCAAAAGAAGCAATACTCAGACGCAAATCTTTAACGCCTGCAGTAATAGATTTGAAAAATGTGATATTATCGCTCATCAATGATTGGGTGTGGGAGGGATTTAAATAGGGTGTTAGAAATAAAATGCGAATGCCTCTCTCTTTTGCTGCACGAATATAGCGGTTGGTGGCTTTTCTCTGTGACATATTTAGGAGTTCGTTTTCAGAGATACTGTGGACCCTAATCACAGAATGGGGCATATGCTGGGCTAAGGATTTAGAGCCCAGTTGATTTGAAAACTCAATAAAACCCAGGTTAAAGTGTCTTTCTAGAAGTAAGTTCTTGATATCCTGAATTTTATCTGGATAACCGAGTACAGAATCTCCCTCAAAAATAATTGTTGTAATGGTTTCAGCACTGTTTAAGTCCATTAGTTTTAGTTTGATTAAAGCCAGAGAAATGTGGGCAGAATTTTGAAATCTCGGTATGATGGAAAATCCATACCCTTCTAAATCCCGTATGGTCTTTGGGTGGATACCCACACCCAGCTGTTCTAATTGATCTTTCTCTGCACGTACTTCTAACGTATTCCATCCAACTTCTCGTACATTTTGGATGCCAAGCTCAAGGTTTAAGTAATTCTTAATGCGGTCATAAAGTTCATTTTCATCCATAACCAAATAGAACTGATCGCTCTTTATCGAAATCTTATTAATGAGGTTCCTCAGTATGTATCGATAAACAGACCCGACACGATACATATTGGTAATATCTGACCCTTTTATAAGCGTCACCATACCGTCGTTTACAAGGTCAGAAATGGATTTTTCTTCAACCGCAATGGATGTGATTCCCACTTCACTTTTCAAAAGCGATAATATATTTGACTTTTCCGTACCACCTAATATAGATAACCGTGAAATGTCTCGATAAGATACAACCGTCTCAATTTTCGTGTTACGAGATTCAAATAGATAGCGCCTTGCTGCAATATTTAACGCTGAAATGAGGGAAATACATAACAGTCCCAAAGAGATCCATTTTATAAATATATCGGACTTAAACATCGGCTTTTCTCTTCTTCAAATAAGCATGTATAAATGGGTTGAGATCGCCATTCATCACATCTTGAAGATTACTGGTTTGATGATCTGTACGATGGTCCTTTACCATTGAATACGGATGAAATACATATGATCTGATTTTGTTACCCCATCCAATAGGAGGTGAGGACCCTTTTAAATCTTTAAGTTTCTGTATATGTGCTTCTTCAAGTTGCACTTGAAGACGGGACATGAGCATCGTCATTGCTGTTTCCCGATTTGCATTTTGAGACCGGCTAGATTGGGACTGAGATACTGTACCGGTGGGTATATGGGTAATTCGTACAGCGGAGTCTGTTTTATTTACATGTTGACCCCCAGCTCCTGATGCTCTAAAAGTATCTACTTTTAGATCTTTTGGATCAATATCTAAGTTAACGGATAACGCTATCTGAGGAACCACTTCTACTGCTGAGAACGATGTTTGGCGTTTGTTGTTTGCATTAAAGGGAGATAAACGAACAAGTCTATGGACACCAATTTCATTTTTAAGAAACCCATATGCATAATGCCCACTTACCATAAGAGTGGCGGATTTGATGCCAGCTTCATCGCCGTAGGATTGATCCACTGTTTCATAGGTGAACCCCTGCTGATCCATCCAGCGGGTGTACATTCTTAATAACATTTGAGTCCAGTCCTGGGCATCTGTGCCTCCAGCACCAGAATGGAGGCTAAATATACAATGAGATGCATCATATTTTCCAGATAAATAAGATTGGACCTCTAAATTATCCAGTTTGGGTTGTATCTCATTCATGATAACATCAAGCTCATTATTCAAATCATCGGAGCTATCTCTATCCTCTTGGATCATTTCCACATATACAGATGCATCATCTATCAGGGTTTGAATCCTAGAAAATTGTTCTACAGTATGTTTGGTTGCGGTTAGGGTTTTAAAAATGGTTTGAGCCTCATTGTTCTCATCCCAAAAACTGTCCTGCTCCATCTCAGATTCAATCTCCCGTATCTTTTGTTTAAGTGTACTAAGGTCAAAGATAGTCTCCTAGCTGATAAAGTGTTTGTTGACACTTCTCCAGCCGTTGTCTTATGTCATACAGCATTTTTTATATTTCTTTCCTGATCCACAATGGCACAAATCGTTTCTCCCTATTTTTTGTGGTGTTGACTCTGAATGATTATAATATATTGGATCCGATTTGTCTGTGTCTGCAGGATTAACTGCTACTAATTGAACTTTAATCAAGACTTCAATGACCTCTTCTGCAGTGCTTAATAACAAATCTTTAAACATATCATAACCTTCAATTTTATATTCCAATAATGGATCTTTGTTTCCCCAAGCACGAAGACCGATTCCCTCTCTTAAAATATCCATGTTATGGAGATGTGCCATCCATTTTTGATCTAGGGTGCGTAAAAAAACAAGTTTCTGAATATCTTCAAATACATGGGAGGGATGATCAGATTTTCTTTGTACAAAATAGGCGTAACATTCTTTTATCATGTGATTTTGTTTTTCAGATAAAGTTTTCAGGTCTTGAATATGTTCAAATAATCCAGGAATAGGAAAAATATGTGTTAATTGTTTTTGGGCATCTCCCTGGGTTTCTTTTGATGCCGTATTTTCTTCTTCAATCATGGCTAGGTTTGAACGGACAATATCAGTGATGAGGTCTTTCATCTTGGCGTCTAAACCTTCTTTTTTTAAGATTTGATTGCGAAGGGTGTAAATGGTTTCTCTTTGCTTGGTCATGACATCATCGTATTGCAAAATTTGTTTTCGAATCCCAAAGTGGTACTTTTCAACTTTTGACTGCGCACGTTCAATTGATTTTGAGATAAGGCCATGTTCGATAGGTGTATCTGGGGGAAGGCCGAGTTTATCCATTACAGTTGCTATGCGACCTGAGCCAAATAATCGCATCAAATCATCATCAAGGGAAACATAAAAGCGAGAAGATCCGGGATCTCCCTGACGACCAGACCGCCCACGAAGCTGATTATCAATACGTCTGGACTCATGCCGTTCACTCCCGATGACATGTAAGCCACCAATATCTTGGACATTTTCTCCTAGGACAATATCTGTTCCTCTTCCCGCCATATTAGTCGCAATGGTTATATTTTTCTTTAGACCGGCATTTGAAATAATGGTGGCTTCCATTTCGTGTTGTTTGGCGTTAAGCACATTATGAGGAACACGTTCCTTCTTGAGGAGAGAAGAGAGGAGCTCGGAAGTTTCAATGGCAATGGTTCCCACAAGAACAGGCTGACTTTTTTCATAGCAAGCCTTGATTTCACTAATAATGGCTTTATATTTTTCCTGCTTATTTTTATATATGATATCAGGTAAATCTTTTCGGACCATGGGTTTATGTGTCGGAATAATCACGACATCTAGGTTGTAAATTTTCAGAAATTCGTCTGCTTCTGTGATAGCGGTCCCTGTCATTCCAGACAGTTTTGAAAACATTCTAAAATAATTTTGGAATGTAATGCTTGCCAAAGTTTGGCTTTCATCTCTAATGGAAAGATTCTCCATGGCTTCGATCGCCTGATGGAGGCCATCTGAGTATCGTCTTCCCTCCATCAATCGACCTGTAAATTCATCAACGATAAGGACTTCTCCGTCTTTGACGACATAGTCTGTGTCTTTTTTGAATAAATGGAGTGCTTTGAGACATTGTACAGACATATGTGCCACCTCCATGTACTGAACTGAGTACATGTTTGAAATACCCATGTCTTTTTCAATTTTCTCGACGCCTTCTTCAGTTAGCACTGCATTCTTATGCTTTTCATCTAACGTGAAGTGGGTTTCTTTTTCAAGTCTACGAACGATACGCGAAACCTGCAGATATTTAGAGGTTGAATTTTTGATTGGGCCTGAAATGATAAGCGGTGTTCGGGCTTCATCGATTAAAATACTATCCACTTCATCAATAATGGCATAGTGTTTTCTGGTTTGACTACATTGACTGATATCTGTGGACAGATTATCTCTCAAATAATCAAATCCATATTCATTGTTGGTTCCAAATGTGATGTCACATGCATAAGCGTCTCTCCGGATTTCAGGGTCCATATTCGCTTGAATCAAGCCAACAGTGAGCCCTAAAAAAGTATATACCTGACCCATCCACTCAAAATCTCTTTTAGCAAGATAATCATTCACGGTTACAATATATACCCCGTTACCATCAAGTGCATTTAAGTATGCAGCTAATGTGGCAACCAGTGTTTTACCCTCTCCCGTTTTCATTTCTGCAATATTTCCTTCATGAAGTGCGATGCCACCCATCAGCTGAACATCAAAGTGACGCATATTCAGGGTTCTTTTTGCAGCCTCACGAACTACAGCAAAAGCCTCAGGCAATATCTTGTCCAGACTGTCACCTGCTAGACACTTTTTTTTGAAAATATCTGTTTTAGATTTGAGTTGGTCGTCTGTCAAAAGAGCGATTTCTGTCTCTAAACCATTGATAACGTCAATTACAGGCTGGTATGTCGCTATCTTCTTTAAATGACGGTTACCGATAATTTTCTGAACAAAATTCTGAAACATTTTCATGGTATGTTCATTCTATGATATTCACCTCTTCTTCACAACAGCGATGTTTGAGAGAAAAATATTCTGGGTATAATTTCACTATAAACTAAATTCCTGCTAGTATAAAAAAACATCAAATTTAGAATAAGTATTTAATAAGGAGAAAATTATATGACTAATAATGAGAAAGATATGGTTTGTTTAGACTCAAACAGACCCTTTTCAAAGTCAGCATTTTGGAAAATACAAGGAGATTATTACTTGAATCTAGGAATTAGTGCGTGGGCACAGGTTCCGTTTTATGCAACAAGCAATTTGGTGATTGCAAAAGGGTATGCATTTACTATTTTTAAATTTCTTCAAGAGGGTTTAAAAAATGGCATCATTGATAGAGAAGAACCGGTATACCTTGTCGAGCTTGGGGCAGGGCAAGGAAAGCTCACTTACCATATTTTGAATTACTTGGTTCCGATGTTGAAAGAATTTAATATGGAGGATGTTAAATATCGTCATGTAATGACCGATTTTGCAACTAAAAACATTGAATTTTGGGGATCTCATCATCAAATCATGTCCTATGTCAAAAAAGGATATGTAGATTTTGCTCATTATGACGCGACTTTAAATAAAGGGATCCATCTGATTCATCAAAAAATAACCCTGAATAAAGGGAAGTGTAAAAATCCAATAATGGTGATTGCCAATTACTTTTTTGATGCCATTCCCCATGATGTATTTGAAATAGAATCAGGCAAAATAAAAGAAGGACTCGTCGACTTATTTACACCTCAAGACAATTTAGATGGTCAACAGGTTAAAGATTTAAACTCAGTGGATGTTCACTTTCACTTTAGAGATACCAAATTGCCTTACTATGAAGACAAGACTCTGAATGATGTCCTTTCTTATTATCTAGAGCGTTTTGATCACAGCTCTATCCTTATTCCTGTAGGTGGAATTCACTGTTTGAATCATCTGAGTTCATTTTCTGACGGCAGATTGTTGCTTATATCAGGCGATAAAGGATATGGATCAGAAAGCGCCATTAATAATTTACCCGCTCCAAGAGTGGCGTGTCAGGGTAGTTTTTCTATTATGGTTAATTTCCCTGCACTTTCTAAATACATTGAGCTTAAAGATGGTTTTGCCTGTCAGCCTGATTCACAGCAAGGACTTAAGATATTTTTAATGGGAATGGGACTACCTGCTGAAAAATTAAAAGAAACGCTTTTTACCTATAAGCACTGTTTATCTGAATTCAATTCCCAAGAATTTTTGGCGATTAAGAATGTCATTATTAAGTACGCAGATGATGTATCTCTTCAAGATATTTTGGCCACCATTCGATTAAGTGAATGGGACCCAAAAATTGTAATGGCATTTTCAAATCAACTCATTGAGAAAATTCCAAATGCAGGTATTAGTTTTAAAGAAGAGCTTTCACAGAATATGGGTCGAATTAGACAGAATCACTTTCATATTCCTAATCAATCAAGTCATATATTTGAAATAGGCCGTCTATATTATGCGCTGGGTGAGTTTGAAGAGGCCATAGACTGTTATAAAGAGTCTTTAGACAGTTATAGTGAAGACTGGGGTGCTCATTTTAATGTTGGGTTATCATATTATTATCTTGAAAAAGATGATGAGGCACTCACTCATTTTAAGAAAGCCCTGGAACTAAGTCCTGATTCTGATATGGTACAAGAATGGATAGACAAGCTGAAATCTGACTCATAATTATTAAAAACGTTTAATATTTTGTGATTGGGGTATAATGAATACAATGAAAAGTATATATACT
>JABSQL010000142.1 GCA_013215865.1 Candidatus Margulisiibacteriota bacterium | reverse complement strand
TTCGTTAATGAAGTATCCGCTCTTAAATGCGCGAGGTCTTCATTCTGTTCCATTTTATCTTCTTGAATATCTCTATTCATTAACATTTTAGATCTATCTAAATTAATTCGAGCTTCGTCTTCTTGTTTTTTTCTAAAATTGTCTTGTGCTTTAATATCAAGTTCTCTTGCTCTAAGTTTAGCAATTGGATCATTACCAAAGTCTCCGCTTACTTGTTTTTCTTCTTTTAAGAATTCTTCCATCATTTCAGCGATTAAAATTGCTTTTCTAGATTCTAGTTCTAACAAGAGTCTATCTAATTCACCTTTGACTTCTGGATTCTGAGCAACCTGTGCATTAGTCTGCATCAATTGTTGTAATTCTTGAATCTTAGTTATTTTATCTCTCATTTCCATTTGAACTTGTTCATCAGCCATTAATGCAATGTGTTCAAAAATATTTTTTTCTAATGACGCCATAATCTGTGGATTATTTTTTGCCATAGCTGTGCTCATAAATGCAACGTGTGCTGCAATGTGAGCTTGATGATCTTGTCCAGTAAATGCTTGGAAAGGTTTACCTGCCATTGCATCAATATGCTCTATCGCCGGATTTTTTGCTTGTGGCGGTGGAGGTGGTGGTAAAACTTGATCAATATTTTTAACTCCTAACGCTTCATACATATCTCTATATGCTTCATACAGATTATGCATCTGTGGATTCGTTTGAGCTAATTGTAATTCTGTTTGTGCTATTGCTACTCTTTGAGTTGCTGAAAATATATTTGGATCAGCTACTGGTAGAATATCTATTCTGTCATCAAAGTCTGTTTGTTTAATTTGTCTCTCAGCACCTACTACATCATACGGATAAACCGGAGGTAAGTAAGTTGAAAACACATCAGATAATAAAACAAACTCTTGTTTCATTGATGCATACAATCGCTTATGGATTGCTGACATTACCCTAGAGCCACGCTCTAATAGGGCTACCGTCGTACCAACAGCGGCCTGCTGGTTCCCGTCCCCGACCTGCATGTCAGCAATGGACGCGAATCTCTGTCCTGCATCTACACAAATTCCCATCAACTGTAATAAAGTTGCTGAAGGTTCTTTGTAAGGCAGATTCATAAAAGCATCTCTAAGAGATCCACCAGGAGCGTCGACATCACGCCACTCACCTGGTTGCAGAGATTGGGCATCATCTCTAACTCTGATACCCCTCTGTTTAAATCCTGATGGCAAGTTCGATAACGTACCTGCATCTAATAATTGACGAAGGGCAGACGTTGCTGCTCTTGTTAGACCGCCAATCATGTGGATTAATCCGAATCCATAAAAACCTAGTCCTGGCAGAAATTTAAAGTGGACAAAGTATTGGATTTTTTCTTTTTTGGGATCATCTACTCTAAAGTTTCTTCTGATAGATAATACTTTTCGCGTACCATTGTCGATTGTTACAATGTATGGAATTTTAATTCCAGTAGGGGCTCCATCTTCCCCTCTGTCTTCAAAGCCGTCGAGATCTAGATTAACATGGCATTCTATTAAAGTATAGATCGGGTTGTTTCTATTATAACCTGATGCCCTTGTTCCTTCTAGTTCTCTTTCTTTTTTCTTAAGCTCTGTTTCTTCATTATAAGGTTTGCCTAGTTCTATATCTCTATAGAATCCTCCAACCTGTTGTTTACGAAGATCGTTACCTGACATTTTAATGACATGACAAATGGCTTCCGCATCTTCTAATGAGGTAGCCG
>JABSQL010000141.1 GCA_013215865.1 Candidatus Margulisiibacteriota bacterium | reverse complement strand
ATGTGGTGGGTCAGGCGTCTGGCAGGAGAATACCGTGTCGAATTGGGTCTGTGAAAACCAATATGGGTCACTTGGGAGGGGCATCAGGTATGGCCAGTGTGATTAAAGTTGCTCTGTCGATGTACCATGGATATCTCCCACCGACGTTGAACCTCAAAAAAGTAAATACAGGGATTGATTTGGAGAACCTCCACTTACAGCCACAACTTAGGGGTGAAAAATGGAAAACACAATCCAACCGGCCACCTTTGGCGGGTGTGCATGTGACCTCATTGAGTGGTTTGAATGCCCATTTGGTGTTGGAAGGGTATATACCTTCTAAAAAACAGACATCCACTCAAAAGAAGGGTCCTTTTCTCATGGTGTTATCCGCTCGGAGCCAATCATCACTTCTCTCAATGGCAAAGGTAATGGTGACGATTACAAAAACGCTTGATATAGCTGATATTTGTCACACAATGGCCTTGCACCGGACCCACTTTGAGTGTCGTTTGGGAATCATGGGTGATGATTATGAAGACATTCGAAATGGGCTTAATGCCTATATTCATCACCAATCCTATGAGGGATTATATGTGGGGGCTATTCCTGAAAGTCCAAGTGAAACCAACAAACGGGCGGATACTCTTCAAGAGGTGGCCCAATTGTTTGTGGATGGACATGATCTTCCTTATGAATGGTTTAGCGACACAGGGTCTTTTGTCCGATTGCCTACGTATCAATGGGATAAGGAAAGGTGTTGGCCAGAATGGTTAGAGGGACCCATTCTTTCCCAGCCCTTTAAGGTGGTGGCCAAAGAACAACCCCCAGCTTCTCCTAAAGAAGATCTTAGGAAAATGACGGTGGATCAGCAAAGAAAGCACTTCACCAAGGAAATTCAGTCTAAAATCATACATCTCATGGGTATAAAGACGATTGACGAATTAAATTGGAAACTGAGTTTTCAAGAATTGGGGATCGATTCCTTTACGGCAGTATCCTTAACGCGGTATATCCAACAACTATTAAACAAAAACATGTCGATCTCATTACTATTTAATCACTCTACACTGCCAAAATTGGTAAATTACCTCATTAAAGAAATGGGGGAAGATGATATTCGGTCACTAATGGATGAAAAGATGAAATCAATGGAGGGTAGATATCTTAAATGAACAACACCCCAAAAATGAGTGATGAAAAGCGGCTAAAAAATGCATATCGGCTTCTATCTGATATGGAACAAAGGATGATTGAGTTAGAAAAGGACAACAAACGGTCTGCGAATGAACCCATTGCGATTGTTGGAATGTCATGTCGGTTCCCAGGGGGATGCAATTCTCCGGATCAGTATTGGGATCTTTTGAAATCAGGGAAAAATGTGATTTCCGAAGTTCCTAAAGGACGCTGGGATATGGGCCGATATTTTGATCCCGATAAAAATGTGCCAAACAAGTCATATTCCAAGTGGGGTGGATTTATAGATGATATTTCCTCATTTGATCCCTTGTTTTTTAATATATCTCCCAAAGAAGCAGAGGTAATGGACCCACAACATCGACTTTTTTTAGAAGAGTGCTGGCATGCATTCGAAGATGCGGGGTATTCATCTAACACGTTATCAGAAATGAATTGTGGGGTGTATGTGGGAGTGTATACTCAGGAATACTCAGAGCTCTTGAATGCAGACCCCCATTT
>JABSQL010000140.1 GCA_013215865.1 Candidatus Margulisiibacteriota bacterium | reverse complement strand
TATGTAGGGGTTACACAGTAGGGGTTGCAGCGTTCACGGTCACCAAAGCACACGGTTTGAGGATTTCCCATATGCCTAGCTAATTCCTATATATATTAAAGCAATAACCGTGCCAAGTTTTTTAAATATAAGTGAATAAAATGGCAAATAGTGTAGGGCTCAAATTATAAAATGTAATATTTTGTTACAACAAAAGGAGCTCGTACAAGATTATGGTTTATGGGGAATATGGGTTTAAATATAGACGTATTTTGAATTATTAAAAAATGGAGAATGTAACAAAATATCACATAAAACAAATTGTTACATTTCTAAAGATTATTTTAATTTTCTGTTTGGTGGCGAACCTGATATCTTCGGATAATTACCAACACAGATGGCATAGAAGTCAGGCTAATGACCAAAAAAGAAATGATGCCAATGGAAGAAATGAGTCCTAACCCAACAAAACCATTCCACCTAGAAAAGACCAAAGAGCCAAATCCAATGACCGTAGTAAAAGTGGTCATACCTAAGGCTGGACCAATAGCACTAATGGCATCGATGATATTCCGTCTATCTTTGAAGCGGTGTAGGATATGAATGCCATTATCGATGCCAATTCCCATAATAAGGGGTAGAAAGATGATCATTAGGACATTTAGCTTGAGGCCTAAAAGGCAAATGATACCGACAGTGGATATCATTCCAAAAACAAGGGGTATTAAGGAAATGAGAACATCTGCCACATTGCGGAAAAAGAAAAAGAGGATAAGTAGAATAGCGAGAAAACAATAAGTCAGGCTTTTTTTGCCTTCACCGGCGACTTCCTTCATGAGAGTTGAAATAACGGGGATAGAGCCTGTGATATTGGGGATGATCTCTTTGGTTTTGTCCTGAAATGGGGAGACGAGAGGGTTGGCATAAGAGTTCTCATTACCGTAGAGCTTGGTGATAAACTTGCCATTCTTTTTGTACCGGTCCATGATATCTGCTGGGATATCTGAAAGAATGATATGACTTGTTTTACTTAAAGAGAGTAGTTGGTCTTTGACGGAGGTGAAAAACCCCTCTTGGAATTCTCCAATTTCATCCATATCGGCCACTAAAATAAAAGCTGCGGCCTTTCTGACAATGTTGGAAAAGTCCATTTCTTTGTAAATGAAGTCCGGCACCCAATCTCTAGGATCCCTAGGTCGATGAGTGGAAACAGTACTTAAGTATTTTAAAAATACGTCTATTTGGGAAAAAAGCTCTTTGGTGCTAACACTGGAAACCGGTTTTAGATCATTGAGTATTTTTTTATTGTCTTTTATTATCTTGGCCCTTTTCTTTTGCACTGAAATAGGCGGTAGGTACATGGACAAGCCATCCATGAGAACTAGGCCTGGCACATCTTTTATTGCTAAATACCTTTGCTGGTCTTCTTCTACCGAAGAGCTAATGTAAATAAGAGGGCCATCGGAAAATCCAAAACGGTTGATGATCTCTTCGTGAAAGACAACGGAATCCGTATCGTCCATTTCTAAGTTCATAATATTGTAGTCAACCGAAAGCTTGGGTAATTGGGTGGCTAGAAAGCCAAACAGAATAAGGCTGGTGGATAAAATATACCAAGGGTA
>JABSQL010000014.1 GCA_013215865.1 Candidatus Margulisiibacteriota bacterium | reverse complement strand
ACGGCTAATATTTTATCCACCATCTTATGCCCAATTTCAAAAATGTCAGATGGGCTTAGTCCTGTATCACCACCAGTTACAAGAACGGCTTGATTGGCAATTGACTGAAGACTATTGACGATGGCCATGGCCCAAGTATTTGAGAACATGAGGAGATTGAAAAAGAACCCAATAAAGAGGATGTGGCGGGTGATCTCACCTAATGTTTCACTCAAATTGCTGCTAGACAGCGCCAGCTTAATCCCTGTCCATGACAGATCAATGACAGCTAACAACCAGAATAATCTAATAGCATGGGTTCGAATAATGGGTACCCATATTACGACTTGATTTCGAAATTGGAGAACGACATCATCGAGTAGGTTTTCGTCATTAACAGCTGAAAATACATATTCAGGTAATACGATAATTAAGAGTAACGTGATTAACATTAGGCGGCATACCATTTTATTTTTCCTTCTTTACCAATTAAAATCTTGCGCCGTTACCAATAATGGGCGCCGGACGGGATCCATCTTGGTTACGACCGTCCGCTCTAAGACCATATTTCTTGTATATTTCTCCCATGGTTTTTTTATCGCCATTATAAGATGCTTGCCCAAAACGTTTTCGATCTTCCTCAGAAAAAACTATGGAATTTCTTTTAACTCTAGGGGGCCTTTCAATCGATGATGAATTTTTCGTGCGTTGTTTGGATTCGTCGTCACAGTCACAAGAACAGCCCAATAACAGGCCCGTTAATATCACCATGAAGCACACTAACAGTATATTTTTAGTCACTTTTTTCACCTCCCTAAAAGCGCATGCCGTTTCCGGGAACTGCTCGACTTGGATATCGCAGTCTGACTCTTTGCGCATGGTTTATTGAGTCTTTATCTGTTTGAGACGCGAGGTATGCCGCCTGCATCTGCATTTGAGACATTATAAGGGATCTCAGCTTTTGAGTCTGCCTTACTTGTTGCGATGCAATTTGATTTCCCACCTGTATTGCCTGCATTCTTCCCTGGACTGTTTCACTTTGTCTCTGAAGAAGTGACATGGTCTGCTCTTCTGTTTCGAATTGCTGATACTGTAAATTGGCAGATTTTAAGCTCGATTTAATCGTGTCTAAATTGGTTGTTGACCAGTCTTGGTATTTATTCGAAAACTGATCGAAACTAAGCTCATTTTCAAGATAATGGCCATAGTTTTGGAACTTTCTTCTGAACTCTGAATCAATATTGGATGCAGAATAAGAGAGCGCTTGCCCTTCTCGGACAATGTTCGCCAACAACATTAATTGGCTCTGTGTATTTCCCCAAATATGATCCGGTAAATTCATACCATGCGCCACCATGTTGTTTAATTGTTGAAGTTGGGCTTGAACTTGTAATAGTTCTTGATAAGAAATCCCTATCAACTCTATGTTATTAAGCATTTGTGTCCATTCTGTGGCATCGATGAAGGGCAGCCCACCGCCAGACACTGGCTCAAACAAAACAAGAGCGCATAATATCATCACCACTATATTTTCATGAATCTTCATACTGAACACCTCTTTGTTGAAGCCATCGTAAGGGCCATTTATCCTGATATTGGTCCTTCAAATTTTTAATGGCATTTAAATCTTCTTTTCCCGATGCACCTACAAATGACAATGCGATGGGTCCCAACTGCAAATCAAATAATCGCCTTCCCTCTGGGGAAATGTAATAGTAATGACGTTTGGGCTGGGATAATGAGATTATCTCAATTTGCCGATCATTGAGCCCCAAACTTTGGTAAAGCAATTTAGAAGAAGGCTCTTTGGCAGTTATATTCGGCAGCATGATTTTAGTGGGACAAGATTCAGTGAGAACATCGAGTATGCCACTATTGGATGCGTCACTTACCGATTGTGTAGCCAAGACCACCGCACAATTGGCTTTCCTTAGAACCTTGAGCCATTCTCGAATCTTCTCTCTAAAAACCTCGTGCCCCAACATAATCCATGCTTCATCCAGTAATAACAACGAAGGCTGACCTAAGAGCTTTTTTTCAATATGACGAAACAGATACAGAAGAACAGGAATGAGATTTTTGTTCCCCAAGTTCATGAGCGCTTCAATTTCAAACACCTCAAAAGAACCATCCTTTAAAGAACCATCCTTTAAAAAACCACCCTTTAAAGAATCAGAATCACTATCCAACACCTGACCCATGGCACCAGAAACAGTGTAATGTGCCAAAGCTGCTTTTAACATGGAATCTTGAAGAGTGGTACAAAAATCTGTGAGCGTTCGATATGGAGATTTCATCACCAAAGACATTGCTGTATGAATATCATTTTTGTGCTTGGGCAAAACGGTAATCCCCTGAAGAGACAGAAGGGAAGATATCCACTCCTCAGCCCAAGCCTGATCCTGTTCCGATGTAATATCCCCCAAAGGACAAAAAGAGGGTGAGTGTTCATCTCCTGCAACATCATAATGATGGCCACCCACTGCCATACACAGAGGATACAAGCTTCTCCCTTTATCAAAGGCAAAAATCTGAGCCCCTTTATATCTCCTGAACTGGGCTGCAATGAGTGCTAGAAGTGTTGATTTTCCTGAACCTGTGGGGCCCAAGATGAGCGTATGGCCCAAATCATCCACATGAAGATTGAGTCTAAAAGGGCAGTGTCCTTCAGCTGCTGCATACAATAGCGGGGGAGATTGAGGTGGGTAAAAAGGACAGGGGTTCACCTCTCTACCTGGCCATATGGAATGAGTGGGCATGAGGTCTGCTAGATTTAGAGTGTTTAACAGCGGCCTTCTAATATTCTGAACACTATGAGCGGGTAAACTACCCATATACGATTCAACGGCATTCACTGTTTCAACCCGACAGCTAAACCCGAGTCCCCGAACCAACCCGCATATATCCCGTGAATGATTTTCGAGTGCCTGAATGTTTGAATCCATCATTACGACTACAGAGGTATAGTACCCATATCCCACCATTTGGCTACTGGCCTCCGATATGGCCTGTTCTGAATCTTGAACCATTTCCAAAGAATCTTGATTCACAATGCCGCTGCGGGTTTTAAAGACCTGATCCATAAGCCCTCTGACCTTTTGTTGCCATTTACGTCGGTATTTCTTCAAATGACGAATCGCTTCGGTTGTATCCATATATATGAATCGGGTATTCCACCGGTATGGGATGGGAAGGTGCTCTAACCCAGCCAAGATATTGGGATATGAATTCTGAGGAAACCCTTCAATAGACACAATAGAAATAAACGAATCATTGAGTTTTGGCGTAAGGCCACTATAAAATTCATAACTACCAATGAGTGTATCCAAATACATTGGGCAGGGGGGAATAACAATGGGGTGATTCTTTCCTGTAATACAAAAATGGAGATACTGTAATAGTTCATCACATAGATGGGTATGCCCCAATTTGTCTTTATATTCATAACTGGAAAGGCGGGTCATTTTAAGAACCGTTTTTAAACCGTCCTCCATATCCTGAAGCTGTTGTTTGAATCGATCCAATAGAACTTGGGAAATAGACACCCGTTTTTGAGAGGTGTTATCTGTAACCAATAATTTAGAAGCCCGGCTTTGTTTAATAGAAGGAGGAAGATAGGTCACCACCAATGCATAGGCACTTTCAAAGTGAGATTCTTTTGATTCAAATTGCGTCCTTCTTTCTTGATCGATCAGCTTGGTAATCGGATCAGGGAAATGGGACTGGTTTTCAGGAGAATATGATTGAGATGAGAACCGGACAGCATCTTGATGTGTGACCCAGCCGTTCCCTAAAGCAGATAACACCATATTGATTCGTGCGGATATATCTTGCCGTTCTTCATGGGTGGCACTTTCAATATCTTGTCCAAAATACATCCAACCAGCAGTTAAACTGCCATCTTTATTGAGCACAATGCCATCATCAATTAATGCCGCATAGTTCAATAAATCTGGAAACGCTTTCATCTTATTTCGATACGATTTTAAAGACAACATCTGTTATCCCTCCCTAAACGGTGTGCTTTTGGCCGGATAATACGCCCTATACTTGATATGACGGATATATATTTTAGAGAGAACAGGATCAAACTTTGCCATGAGACGAAGAATAGCGGTAATAGCAAACCATATCCCAATACCAATCACCATCACCATGACAGACATGCTGGAGAAAATAAGGGTAAAGGACATGAGTCCGGTTAATAACACCAGCTCTCTTTCTGCGCCCAATAAAAGGTTGGATCGGTGTAAAGATCGTCTAATCGGGATTTCTCTGATTTTGTCCATTATCTAAACTACCGCACCACCCACACCAAAAAGGGTGGTTAAAAAGGCGGTTGCACCCACAATGATGGCCACCACCAACACAATCATGATCATCCTTCTTGCGAACTCGTTCATTTCACCCCCAAATATGAGGGCCGCACCCGTAATCGT
>JABSQL010000139.1 GCA_013215865.1 Candidatus Margulisiibacteriota bacterium | reverse complement strand
TATAAAGTCGGTTCAGTGGGTTTTGACCCCTATAAACTGGCCCATCATTAGGTTTGTCCAGAGGGCAAGATCATTACTTTTAAAAAGGTGTTTCCCGAGTGTAATAATGTCTTTAAGAATAAGGATTATAGGGCATCAAAGCATGCGTTTAAAGGCGTAATAATGAGGAGTTCTTGTTTAAAATAGAGTTGTACGTCTCCAAACAAATCTGAACTTTTCGGGTAGAAAAATAAGATAGAGTCTGTCTAATTTAAGTTAATTTTTAGATGTTGTTTTCTTCTAGCATCTAATGTTCTGTTTTTAGTGGTTCTTCTTTGTTTAAGTTTTCTTTCCCCATTTCCATAATAAACTTCGGCTGGCGTTAGGTTTTGTCTGGATTCATGATAACGTTCGTAGTTGTAATATTGAACAAATTCTTCCATTTTTTTCTCTAACTGTCCTGGGCTAAAATAATTATCCAGTTTGATGATGTTTTTCATGGATCGATGGTATCTCTCTATTTTTCCTTGTGTTTGAGGGTGCATAGGCCTTCCTCTCACATGTTTTATGTTTTCTTCTTTAAGATAGTCGGCCAGCTCATGAGATATGTAACAAGATCCGTTGTCAGAAAGTAGTTTAGGCATTAATTTATCTGAGACATTTGATTTTAAAATGGCCTCGTCTAAGGTCTGTTTAACATCTTCAGCTTTCATTGTGGTACAAAGTTTCCAGTTCACAATAAACCTGCTGTAATCGTCTAATATGGTAGATAAATAATACCATCCCCAACCGTAGATTTTAAAGTAAGTAAAATCAGTTTGCCACATTTGGTTTACCCGAGTTGTTTTGTCGTGAAAACTATCCGAAGCACTCATTATCCTGAATGAAGGAGTTGTAATCAGGCCATTTGCTTTTAAGATCCTGTATACGCTCGACTCACTGATGTAATAACTGTACTTATCAGTAATGTGCCAAGCAAGTTCTCTGGATGATAGCTCAGGTCTTTCAAGAGCTATTTCTACCACTTTATCGCGATCTGCGGTGTTGATCTTATTCCATGTCCCAACTTGACTAGAAGGTTTTCTAGCTAATCCATCATATCCATTCTCTAAATAAGCATTGTACCAACTGTAAAACGTTGATTTGTTTACCTTGAGCTCTCTCAATGTTCGGATTACTCCTAAGTCAGATTGTTCAACCAAACGGATGATCTCATGCTTTTCACTTTGACTATAATGCATATATTTCCTCCGATTTATTCGTTTCCATTGAAGTTTTTTTTCATATGCCGAACTTCTAACGAAAGTTCCGCAACCAGCTCTTTTAAGTCTCCGTTTTCTGTTTTAAGTTCCTGCACCTCTGATGTGTTGGCTTCACGCATTGTATCTCCCGACAAACGCTTTTTACCAGCTTCCATGAAGTCTTTACTCCACTTGTAGTAATTAGCTTGGCTGATACCTTCTTTACGGCAGAGCTCTGCTATAGTAGTTTCACCTCGAATGCCTTCAATTATGATTCTGATCTTTTCTTCTGAACTATAAGATCTTCTTGTTTTTCTTTTTAAGTCGCTGATCAGCGAACTCGCACTTTTCTTGTTGGACATATCTAGTTAATTTAAAGGTTTATAATTGATTAAACCTCTATCTTAAGTTATCTACTCAAATAGTCCACCTTCTGTTGATGTCGTACAATTGAAGATCAGTTCTTGTTTTGCGGCATCTTCTTGCAGCTCCTTGGGGATTCTTACATTTTTGTCGCCTTGAATTTCTCCAAAAGTTTGAACGAAATCAGCATCTGAGATGAGTTTTTTAAATGCACTTTGATTAAATGCAATTTCTTCTCTAATCCGTAACAACTCATGCTTATCTGGTTGAAAACAACCTCCGTAAATTCTTACTTTCTCACAATCTACCTCAAAATAAAGGCCCGGTCTTCCTTTCTGGTTTTTTCCTCCTGGCCTAATTACAGCAGACCGATTCATCTTATAAGGCG
>JABSQL010000138.1 GCA_013215865.1 Candidatus Margulisiibacteriota bacterium | reverse complement strand
TGAAAACTCTTTTTTCATTGGATGTGATCTGGTCAGCGCTTTCCCACATTTCGATGTCTTTTCCCATAGGTATTTCTTGAGGTACCCATGTATTTTTGATCATTATTTGATAAATATCATTTGCAAATGGGTGCTTTAGTGGTGAAACTTGCATAAGACCATCGTCTTTGCCGTTAATTATCCTTCTATTATTAACGATATCGTTATTTGTTATTTCTGGATTGAATTCTATATTTGCTTTACTCATTACCCCTCCCAAGGAATATAAACATTTTTTATTGACAAGCTTCGCAATCTGGATCTGCAATCAAACAAGCTTTGATTTCCCCTGCATCCGTGTTGCTAGGTGTATTATACTCTGTATTTTGAGGTTTTTCATCTGATTTATTTTCTACAACTTCAGTTGTTTTAGTTATTTGAGATGCTGCAAGAGTTCTTAAATAGTAAGTAGTTTTCATGCCCATCTCCCAAACTTTGGAGTAAATATCGCTGATTTCTTTACCACTTTTAGTGGTTAGAAATAGGTTTGTAGAGGCACTTTGATCGATCCATTTGGAGCGTTTAGCTGCAGCTCTTATGAGAGATAGAGGGTTTATTTCGAAGACTTCTTTAAACTTTTGCTTGATGTCACCCGGTATCTCATGTATATTTGCTAACGACCCATTATTTATTTTAATTTTTGCGAGCATATTGGGAGACCATAAGCCTATTTTGGTTAGACTATCGATTAGGTATCTATTGATGACACAAAAATTACCCGATAGATTTTCTTTCATATAAATATTTTTAAATATAGGTTCGACACAGGGTACAACACCAGCTATGTTTGCTATCGTAGCAGTCGGTGCGATAGCCATTGTGTTGGAATTCCGCATACCATTGTTCTTGATGGCTTTTTTAACAAAATCCCAATCTAAAGTAGAGTCTCTATCGATGTCTAGTTTTTGATCTCTTTCTTCTTCCAAAAGGTCTAGAGTGTCTAATGGCAGCATACCCATTTCCCATTTACTGCCATTGTAAGAAGAATAGGCTCCTCGTTCACCTGCTAATTCAGAGCTGGACAAAATGGCATAATAGGAAACCATTTCCATTGACCTATCTGCAAATAATACATTTTCGTCACAATCAAAGGGAATGTCTAATTGATAAAGAGCATCTTGGTAACCCATGACACCTAGTCCAACAGGACGGTGTCTTAGATTAGAATTTTTAGCCTCGACTGTGGGATAAAAATTGATATCAACGACATTGTCCAACATTCTCATACCAGTTGAAACTGTTGATTTGATCAAATCTTCATTGAGCTTGCCGTCTTTAATCATTTTGGATAAGTTGATACTAGCAAGGTTGCATACAGCAGTTTCATCTTCAGAAGTGTTTAGAGTTATTTCTGTACAAAGATTTGAACAATGGACAGTGCCCACGTGACTCTGAGGACTTCTTAAGTTTGAAGTACATTTGAAAGTAATCCACGGGTGACCTGTTTCATAAAGCATTGTTAACATTTTTCGCCAAAGGTCTTTGGCTTTTATTTTTTTGGTCAGAGGCAAAGAAGAATTTTCATATTTGACATATAATTCTTCGAATTTTCTACCATAGGCATCGTGAAGGCCCGGTACTTGGTCAGGTGAGAATAAAGTCCAATCACCGTCTTGTTTTACACGTTTCATGAATAAATCTGAAATAAAGACCGCAGGATGGATATCATGAGCTCTTCGTCTTT
>JABSQL010000137.1 GCA_013215865.1 Candidatus Margulisiibacteriota bacterium | reverse complement strand
ATGGTGAGACAGGAGTTGGAAAATCTCAAATTGTGAGGTACATCCATCAAAAAGTGATGCCCAAAACCCCTCTCATTACCGTAGATTGCGGTGCCATCCCAAAAGAGTTGGTGGAGTCTGAGCTATTTGGATATGTACCGGGTGCATTTACAGGTGCCAATAAAACGAAGAAGGGCAAAATCGAGCTCGCAAATGGTGGGGCTTTGTTTTTGGATGAGATATCGAATGCCTCGTTAGACATTCAGGCCAAACTTCTTCGCGTGATTCAGGAAAAGGTCATTTGCAAGGTGGGTTCGATAGTAGAAATACCTCTGGAGTTCACACTTATTACAGCCACTAATAGAGATTTGCTGGAGGAAGTAAAGAAAGGCAATTTCAAAGAAGACCTATATTACAGGATTCGGCAGATGGAAGTGACTGTACCATCATTGAGAGAAAATCCAGAGATTATCAAACAATATGTGGACTACTTTGTCCGATTTTATAACGCCAAATATGTAGCTACCTTTTCCGTGTCTGAAGAATACCTAAGTTGTATGATGACCCAACCTTGGCCGGGGAATGTTCGGGAACTGGACTCAGAAATCCAGAAAACCGTCTTTGCCCATAGCATTGGTGAAGATTACCGAAAATTTATTCGTGTTCCACAAGATGAACAAGGTTTGGGTTATCGGGTATATCATCAGGAAAGAGAAAAGATCCTTTCCGCTCTGAAGAAACATCATTATCGGGTGTCAGAGACTGCAAAGTATCTTAATATGAAAAGGACCACCCTGCATAGCCGGATGAAAAAGTTTGAGATTGGGGTTTAGATTGTTATGAGTACTATATTTGACCTCATATGTTGTGAGAAAAAACAGCAGCTTTCTAGCCTTAGAGAAATCTGGGAAACTGACGAAGTTCTCAAGCTGTTAATTGTTGATTTTAGTTCATTTGAAAAAGATGTACTTGGTAATCTGAAAGATAAAAGCCAATTTGGCTCTTTAATTCTTGATTTGTACAATAGAGGCAAGTTAGAAAAATTATTAACACCTTTTAAACACTTTTTGATTTATAATGGCAAGGTAAGAGATAATGCAGATAAATCTTTCTTGAATAATTACCCTGAAAAATGGATGCCAAAAAAGGGTGATGAGGGTGATTTGAATCAAGGCTTTAAGTCCTGGTTTGGTAAAATTGTAGAAATATTGTTTGCATATTACCTATACAATGAAAATTATACGAAAATTAACCTTGAAGCATTAGGGGGAACAAATGATATTACTTGCAAGTCACCAGAGGGAAAAGAAACTTCTGTTGAAATAAAATTCATAGGGCAAGATCGTGGATATATTAATGAATTGACTCATTCAAAAGATAAAGATTTTTCAGGATTGTTAGATGTATACTCTGCCTCTGATTTCTTGCTGTTAAAAATGTTGGATATATCAAAGCAATTCAAATCTAGTGGTGATAGTCTCAAAATAGGAGTTATAGTAATACTGGCTAATACTCATGATGCATTTACCTTCGGATTGTTGGATGAGTGTGGCTCATGGATCGAACAAAATAATTTTAATTTTTTTAATTATACAAGAAAGAAACAAGAAGGAATTAATAGACTTCTTAAAAATAATGGGATTAGTTCAAAAACCAGTGTGAAAGAAGAATTAGAGGTAGTGAATAAATATGAATATTACTTACTAGATGCGAATTTAGATTTTTCTATTTTAAAGGAAATCCCTGAAAAGCTTCGGATCATGATTGATATTCTCAGAGGACAATATCAACGGGTCATTGAACCCATTAATATAAATGATATTCTTAAAAGTGCTTTAAATATCTTCAAAATTACGGCCCTTGAAATCACTACAGACTATTCAGATGATATCCCCAATATTCACGGCGATAAAAGGGACATGCAGATCCTGTTTATCAACTTGTTCAAGAACGCAATGGAAGCCTATGTTGAAAATACAATGATAAGAAAAGTAGCGGTTCGAACCTCCTATTCTCAGAAAAACCAACGGGTCTATGTCCAAATTTCAGATTCGGGAATTGGTATGAGTGAAGATACGCTAAAAATGTTCAAATCCTCCAAGATGGACGGCCTGGAAACCACGAAAGATTCTGGCAATGGTATTGGACTCATGGTTGTGAAGCGTGTTTTATCAGAACATAACGGAAAAATGGATGTCTCCAGTCATGAGGGGTTGGGTACGACGTTCACACTCATATTTCCGGGTAAAGATAACAAATCCAGTATCAAGCTTTCTGAAAAAATATCTCCTCAGGGTTTTAAGGTGCGGGAGTTGGAGAAGGCTTAGTTTAAAACTTCCTTCGGGATTTCTACTGTTACAGATGTCCCTTGATTACCGTAATGGGAGATGGATAAACTTCCCTTATGTTTTTGAATGATTTTTTTGCATAAAGGGAGGCCAAGCCCAGAGGAAACATAGCTACCCTCAGAAACAAGCCATTGTGTTTCTAGTACGGGTGCCTCTTTTTTAGATATCCCCGGCCCATAATCTCTCACCTCTATCGTGGTTTGATTGTTATCTTCACTTGCATAAACCTCAATGTTCTTTTTCTTATCCAAAAACTTGATGGCATTTTCAAAGAGATTGATGAGCACCACTTCCATAAAAGTACTATCACAGAAAACCTCTATTGATGGACTAAATTTTAAGTCGATCTCAATCCCCTTTTCTTTGAGCCTGATTTTGTGGGGAATGGTTGCGTTATAGACCAATTGTGAAAGAGGGGTCTTTTTAAATTGCAAAGTATCCATTTTGTTGAGAACTTCCAAGCTAAGATGCTTTCGGCTGAAAGAGTATAATTTGGACATTTCAGTTGAGACATCATTCATCATCTCTTTTTCTTCGGGTGTTAAGTTCTCTTTGGATAAGAGTTCAGCAACCAACCCTTTCAGTCCGCTTGATGTATTCTTGAGTTCATGAACGATTTCGCTGGTTACTTTTTTCATCTTGGAGAGTTGATTGATTTTATTGATCTGAGAACTCACAATTTTAGTGATATCGCTAATAAACCTCAGATCCTCAAAATCATAGGGTTTGAAAGTTTTCTTCTCTGTAAAAATAATGACTCCTAAGTCATGATGATTAAATTCAAGCTTAGTTATAACTGCTAATTCATGGACGGTGGAACTATTTTTGGGTAATAAATGAAGCTCCTGTACCTCTTTTTGAGCAAGAACAGAGGGTATCCTTTTCAATAACGTTTCGATAGGTTGGTTAAGCTTAACGGGGGCCCGGCTCTCTTCAAAATAACTTGTGAAATCTGAATGTAAAAGAATAATACTCATATCTTGTGTATGTATCGTTTCTCGAATGAATCGAAAGAGAACAGTTTGAAGGCTCTCCAAAGAGTCAGAAGAATCAATCTTGTAAATAAATGAATTCATAGCCTCTTGAAGGAGTTTCTTTTTCCGTAATGTGATGCGATTAATGAGGGGGAAAACGGTTTTTTGTAATATCAATATATAGGCCACACATAGAATACCCCAAATAAGGGTGGGATAAGGTATATTGAATTTTGGCTGAATATATAGTGGAACAAGAATCAGTGGCGCAGTAACGAGAAGAATAACCGATAGCCAGAAGAGTGTGTAATGAAACGCTGTTTTGACATCTAGATACTGATACCGAATGGTCGCATAAGGCATAAAAATGAACCCAAGAGAAGATAAAGAAACAAAGTAAACGGCCTCTGTGATACCCATTACATAAGGTAGAAAAAAACCAATTAAAAAAGTGATACTCCCAATCGAAACAAATGAAAATAGAAAGAGTTGAAGCTGTTTTTTTATCTTAATGTTATGTGTGGTTCTATAGGTCTTCCAAGTAATCGTCCCTGCTAAGATTAGATTTACGAATGTATAAAGCCCATATAAAGCAAAGTAAAGCGAAAACTCTCTGACCAGAAGTCCATTCTCAACATATAAATTGCTATATTGTGCATGATATAGTCCCAGAATAGAGAAAATAACAGCAATCACATACCAACATATCAGGAGGGGTTTGTACTTCTTCATTTGATGGCATTGGTAGACAATAAAGTGTAATGAAAAAGCTTGTGCGAAAGAAGCACAAACAAATTCGATAGTAGGAAATATATACAAAATACGGCCCAAATAAAATTCTGATAACTCTATTGCTGCTGTCATGGCCAAGCAAATCGAAAAGGATCCACATACCAATAATGTAAGCCGGTTCTCTGTTCTCTTTGGATTATAGCTAAAAACGAACAAGGCAAATAGGAAAATTCCTCCTACAAGAGCCAAATGAATGAATTTACCGATTAAAAATAACGAGCTTTGTTCCAATGCGCCTTTAATTCAAAACCTTAAAAAGGGATTTATGCCCTGAATCATGTGCATTTTGATGAGTAATGTTGCGTAAATAATATCCACCAAGAAGGTAGTTAAATAGAGTGTATTCAGGAATTTCGACTTAGGATATCCCCGATAAAAGCAGTAAGCAGGAATAAGGGTGCCCAACATCATAAATCCCAATATATAAATAGATTGCCCAGCTACAGAACCTCTAGTAAGAAGTAAATTGATAAATAATACAGACATCAATAAGTTAATACTAAAAGCAGAATAAGCACCTTTTTCTGTATCCTCGAATTCCTGTGACATGGCTGAAATGAGTAGAAAACAAATCCCCGATGTAATGGCGAACAAACACAAATGAATCATCATTTGCCCCATACCTGGAATTAAAGCGCCTATCCAAATATCTGAAGAAAATGTAAGAAACTGGTAGATTAGAACCAATTCCAATCCCAACCATACGATATTGATGATCCATTGTGGCATTTGTTGTGGTTTGTAAAATGTGAAGTGTATCTTCCAGGCAAATCCAGCACAAAGCGCGATAAATGGGACAGTTGTTACAGACTCTTGGAACCCGATTTTGATCATGAGTATTTCAGCAACGGTCCAGCACACGCCAGAAATGGCCATTAATTTCCAGAGGAAGGCCTTGTCATATTTTGTTAATTTGGATTTTCCCATCATGGTCGTTGGGGTATTTTAGCATTCTTGGAGACAAAAAACGATGCAAACCCCGTTTGCGTGGATGGGCACTTTATGGGCAAATGATCATCATTTGCGTAATGAGAATTCTTTTTCTTGTGTTTGATGAAGGTGACATAATTTATTTTCACAACTAAAACGTTGATGTATAATACTTTCTCAGGGAGAAAGTTTTGTCTAAAAAAGTTAAGTATATAACAGTTAAAAATCTTCAAGTAGAGACCAAGAGACATTAGATGAGCAACTATCGGATTTATGGTCAGAATGAGAATGTAGCTATGAAAAAGGCTATCAAAGAAGGTAGGATGTTTGAAATAAAGTCCGTTAGGGAATATACTATATGTAACATACCCGTCACGCCTCTTAATCTTCGGATTAATGCGCATTTTGGACGGGTTTTTCCTTTTTATGGGGTTTTTAAAAAGGGATTCCTATGAAATACAGCAAGCACCCATTAAACTATTCAGAGCAAGTTAAGCTCTTGGAATCCAGAGGGCTTATTATTTCTGATTTTGAGAAAGCTCAACAATTTTTAGCCAAGGTTAATTACTATCGGTTTAGTGCATATTGCCTACCATTCGAAAATATTCGTCATCAATTCAAGGAGAGTGCAACTTTTACGGACGTGGAATCTCTTTATAAATTTGATAGGCAACTGAGGCAGCTTGTTGATAATGCTCTTGAGGTAGTAGAAATATATTTGAGGGCAAAATTAACCTATTTATTAACAATGAGTCATGGCCCATTTGTTCACGAAAAACAAGAAAACTTTTTTAAGTTAGAATTACACTCACAATGGCTTGAACGGGTACATGACGAAGCGACTCGGTCCAAAGAGACGTTTATTTTGCATTATAAAAACAAATATGATGACTTTCCAAAGCTGCCACTTTGGATGGCTGTTGAGGTGATGTCTTTTGGCGCACTCTCAAAATTATTTAGTAATTTAAAAAGAGATGTTCAAACTGAAATTGGTAAGACGTTAGGTTTTCATCATTCTTTACTTATTTCTTGGATACATTCTATGAGCTTTGTCAGAAATGTGTGTGCGCATCATGCACGTCTATGGAATCGTGAAATCGCTATCTCAATGAAATTGCCCAGGTCGGAAGACTGGAGGGGGGTTGTGCCTAAGAGAATAGGCTCAATTCTTTACATTATTAATGTGTTGTTAAAAACGATTCCAAGCGCTGAGTCTTTTCAAAATAATTGGAATAAGGAAATTGAGAGCCTTTTAGATTCATCTAGTCACGCTTCATTTATTCTTAGAGGTATGGCGTTTTCGATAGAGCATTGTTTATGGTCAGAACTTTGAAGTTCTTGAATTAGAAGAAAAGACCCACATCTTAGGTGAATATACACTTTACGGGCAAATGGGGCCATTTGCGTCGTTCTTCTTAATTTAACACCACAGCAATTTTATTCATAAAGCAAAGTTGCGATTTGATAAGCAACTACAAACCTCATCTCGTCACATTTCGTCATAATGACGAAAACAACCCTATTCCAAACCACTTCCAGCCACAAAACCCATTTGGCACAAAACATGCAGAGAGTGTAAATAGCACATTCATATTAAAAGGACGACACGATGACCGAAACCTATCAGACAAGCGATATATTGCTTGTTCCAAAGCAAGAAATGAAATGAACGATATCCAAGAGCTAAAATCTCAAATCAATATAGTTCAGCATATTACCCAAGAAACAGGGTATTCCCATAAAAGGGTGGGGACAGATACCGTTGACCTCAGCCAATGTCCCTACTGCCAAGGCCATGACTGCTTTCGTATCAATACACATGACCAATACTGGAAATGCTTTCAATGTCATTGTAAGGGAGATGTGTTATCGTTCACACAAACCTTCAAACATCTCGGTACGAAAGCAGCCATCCAGTATCTGTCTAATAAATATAATATTGATATTACACGGAATATTCAATCACTTCCCCCAACCCTAATCCAGGAAATAAAAAATTCAGCCTTCACCATTCTAAATAACCACTCCCAATCCAATCTTAATAAAGAGATACAGTTAAATCATCGGAAAATGAGCCTTCTTAATTACCTCAGAACTATCCGAAAACATAGCGATGCCGTAATAGAGTCGATGAGGGTAGTTCCTTCTCATACCGGTCTCACAGACAGTCTTCTTTCAAAAGGGTTCCCAATGAAAGACATCCAAAAAGCCGGCTTTGCCAATCAACAAGGAAAAGACTACTACCCAGAAAATGTCTTGCTCATCCCAGTGATCTACCAAGGACAATTAAGCCATTTTGATGTCAAAGATCCGTCAAGCAAGATGACATACAAATCAAAAAAGATACACCGAAACCCAGATGCCCTTTTCCTAAATATGGATGCCATCGAACACACAGATAAGTGTGTAGTTGTAGAAGGTGCCAACGATGTAATGAGTATTATTGATAAGGGTAAAATTGATTCTGTCATAGCCACATTGGGTCAGTTAACATGCCCACAAATAAAATGGCTTGTTAACAAAGTTAAAACCAGGAAGATGAAGCTGTACCTCTGCTTTGATAATGATGCTGCAGGGGTAGGATATACCCATAAGTTAATAGGCGAATTTCAAAAAGAATCCCTTCACCATTTGGTTCGAATTATTACGTTTGAAAATGCAAATGATATCGATGAATACCTGGGAACCACCAATACCCCACAACAAGATTTCCAATCACGACTATCAAATGCTCAGAAAGTACCTGATACCAGTTATAGGGTTATGAGAAAGAATAACCGTTATTATCACCTCAAACTTGAAAAAAAAGATGACCCAAAACTAATACCCATCTCCAACTTCACCTTTTCCGTAGAGAATGAACTACATACCGAAGAAGATTGTATCCGTGACCTTCAATTAACAAATTCAAGCGGCCAAGTAGAGGGTGTTTTCTCTTTTACAACCAAGCAACTGGCATCACTTCAAGATTTTACACAACGATTATTACAGGCAGGAACGTTTGGCTTTTGGGGCTCCCTGACAGACCTCAAGGAAACAGTGTTGCTTGAATTATCTAAGTATTCAGGCAGAAAGATATATCTCCTGGATCATGTGGGCTATTCTGAAAAGCATCAGTTCTGGATATATCAAAACGGGATCATTAAAAACCATCAACTCTATCCTTCAGACGAAAAAGGAATTGTTTGGACCACAGAAGAGATAGGCTTCAAAATCCAATCTCTTAATGTTTCGGAACAAACATCGCTATTACCCTGTCTAACCCCACTTTATGAAGATGATGCTGATGTACTTTTGAATGCCTTTTTAGAGGTCATAAAGAGTAATCTAGGGGGTTATGAGGGGTGGTTGGCCTATGGGTTTGTGGTGGCAAGTGTATATGCACCCGAGATATTTAGGAAGCAGGGATATTTTCCTTTTCTGTTTCTCATTGGAAAGCACCAATCAGGGAAAAATGTTCTGGCCAATATATTACTGAGAGCGATGGGGATTCCTGAAATAGAAATGGAAAGCTTGCCTGCTGTTCGGTCCTTTGTGGGGATTATGAGAAAGCTAGGCTATTTCAGTAATGGGTTTGTATGGTTAGACGAATACCGCTCCAACAGCCGAAACGCCATCGATGGACTTTTAAGAAATATATAT
>JABSQL010000136.1 GCA_013215865.1 Candidatus Margulisiibacteriota bacterium | reverse complement strand
ATCCGATTTATCCATTGAATTGGCAAGACCGGTTACTTGGGATGAGTTACCGGATTCATTGTAAGGTAATTGAGATGGGTTATATGAGGGTACCCACAATACTCTGTTTTTGAATTCTGTATTTTCTCGGGCTCATTTTAAACTCTTTATGAAAACATTGGTAAAAGTGTCCAATGCTTTGAAAGCCGCAATCAGATACGATATCTAGAATTTCTTTTTTAGACATAGTAAGGGAATGGGCGGCGTGTTCCATACGGGCTTTATTGACGATTTCTGTGGGGCGCTTGCCTAACACAGATTTGACGACGCGGGCTACATGTTCTGGGCTGCGATAAGAAAGTTTGGCAAATTCCTTTGTTCCCAAACAAAAATGTTCAGGCTTCTTTATAAGTTCTAAAGCTTCTTCTAACCAACTGGGCCCTTTGAAGTTTTCTTTTTTTATAAAACCCTTATGGAGTTCAGTAAATAGATTCAAGAGAAAACGATCTCTAAATAATCGAGTTCGCGATGTTTTGTGCAGTTCATCTGCTTGAGCTTCCAACCACCTAATTTGGTGTTCTTTTAATTTTAGAATTTCGGGTAGCTCCGATGAATTATACCAATATTGGTTTTTATCAGGGACGTAAGTATCTCTAAAGGTTGTAAAATCTAATTCGGGAAAAGAGATGTTAACGAGAACCATAGGTTCTGGGGTTGTTACGCGAAAGGAGTGGTGGTCTTCTGGTCGCATAAAAACCAGGTCTCCACGCTTGATAAGTATTTGTTCGCCATTTACGTGATGAATGCCCTCTCCCTCTTCAATCCAAAAAATTTCAACATAGTCATGAGAATGCAGGGGAAACACTTTATCGGAATGAATATTGATGCGACAGATGTAGTAGGCATCCTTGGGGGCAGCGTATTTTCGAAATATTAATTTTCTCATAATGCTAAAATATCATGTTATTGAATCGGGTTTGTGAAATAAATACCCCTGGGCAAAGTAGGTAATTCCAACCAGTCAGTAGATTTTATTTTCTTCCCCGATAGGCTGTAAATATCGGAGTTTTTCCGCAGACCTTGACCTTTCCATAGGGTAGCCGAAGCTTCATCAAAAGAAAAGGAGCGAATGCTTGTGGACTCAGCAAAAAATTCCTCCAATGTCCATTCATCTTCCCATTCCATTGTCAGATTGTCTGGCTCCAGTTGTATTGGCAGCCAGACATAGGGGCTATGCTGTATATTGCCTCTTTGCCAGCGATCACCCATATATAAATAGGCATCTTCATAACCCGGGACGGGTAACACAAAGGTGGATTGGGAATCAAAACTCGTTTGGTCATTTTCTCCTCTAAAAGGGTTGCCTCTTCTTTCCCAGGGTCCGTAAATGGAATCAGCCACATAGAGGCCCCCTGCATTTGGGTCCCACCCGGTGGCGGCACTGGTAATTAAAAAATATTTACCCTTGTGTTTGAATAGGGCGGGGGCTTCGCGATGTTCGCGTTCCAAGATAAGCACATCTTCTTCTGTTACACCCAAGTAATCGGGTGTGAGTTTGCGAATGCGCATATCGTAATTGTCATCAGCGGCTGAGATATGATAAGCGGTTTCATCATCATCAACAAAAAGAGCCATGTCTCGAGACATATGGGTGTTGGGTCTATAGGCGTCAATAAAGGTATAAGGGCCCGTAACGTTGTCAGAAAAGGCGACACCCACATAGGCCGAATCATAGCCCACACCCCATTGCGTGAGTTCCAGATGAAACCACATGGCGAATTGCCCGGTGTTTTTATTGTAGATGACCTTGGGCCTTTCAATGGTACT
>JABSQL010000135.1 GCA_013215865.1 Candidatus Margulisiibacteriota bacterium | reverse complement strand
GCATTGCTTGCACTTATATCGTTGCCTCCCCATCGCTTTTCCGTTCTTGTAATAGCTTGTTTCTTGGCATTTTGGACAGTTCATATAACAGCTCCTTTTTGCTTCTATTATAATACACTATATTATTTTAGCAATCCCAAAGAATTATGATTTTGGGGACAAAAAAAAGGATATAAAAGAGCTCATCACAAAAGCAATGTCTTCCGATAGCGATGCGCGTGGAGATAGCGTTTCAATATTAAGAGATTTGTGTGCTGGTTTGTCTCAAGATATGGTTAATAGTCTTGTAATTATGATTTTAAAGGAATTGTCTAGCAAGATTAAAAAAAATGGTAGCAAGGAGATAAAAAGATTATTAATGCTTCTTTCGGCACTAATGAAAGGCAAAGATTCAAAGAACAAAGTAATGCTCGTGATAGGAAATGCTCTCACTCTTAATAAGCAATGCAATTTTCGCAATCTGATGTATAAGATTCGAAGGGAATATTCTGACAATAAGAGTATTATAAAAAGTGTAGAAAAGATCCTTAGTTTAACCAAAAGTGAATATAATGTACCTCAAACTCTTACGTTTAATCTTCATGATGATGGAGGAAAGAGGGAATTACAAGTAGAAGGGAAATATCACACTCAAAGTCTTTATAATGATGGAAAAACATACAAGACAGATGTTTCTCTCGATGGGCATACGCGAACTTATGCTGTCAATAATTATGACGAAAAAGCTGGCCTAGTGCTCCGTGTGAAACCAGGTGGAAAAAATAAATGGTATTTTGCCAAATGGGATGATTCTAAGGAAAAAATTATACTGGAAAAAATTACAGAAGAAAGATTAGCGGAAAAAGACGAAGATGGAAAAATTCGGAAAAAACTTTTAGAAATGAGAAATAAAACAATTTTAAAATTCTCAAATCCTTATGTAGATGACTCCAAATCTGATAATGGTGAAATGGAATTCCAAAATGAACATGATCGTGTCAAGCAAACAGTTAAACAAAAACCTCTTGTCCAGGGAACGCAATTATCTCAAGAGGTTCCTCCTGAAACCCCTGTTGAAAGTAAAGCTGTAGGAAGGAGAATCTCGACTTCTTCCATTAACGTGCAAAACACAAGTACTAACATCCCAATACTTAAGTTTAAAAATAATGGTGAAGATATAAAAGGCATATATCTTGTTGGTAAAGAGGAATATGTTAAATACGATGGAGATGTTGCTACTAGGTGGACTTCTGCAAATATAAATACCACAATAGGATCAAGGAATATAGAACTCCCAATAGGATCATTTTTTTATGCCATTGGACGTGCTTTTAAAACAGCGTTTGGAGGCTCAACTATCCATAAATATACTCATGAAAATGTAAGTTCACAACTGCTTGGTGATGATAAAGAGGCTACAGTACCATCTAAAAATGGTGGTACTACTGATGCTGCCCCAGCTGAAAGAAAGCAAACTGATGGTAAACATATATTGGACTACTTAAAAACCAGCCTTGTCGATTTAAATATAGATAAATGGCGTCTAACATTTAATCAAAATACTGGTACTTTTTTGTTTGACTGTAAAGAAGATACTATTAGTCGCCCTGTTGTTGCCCTGCTTAATAGGCAAATTGAGAATAAATCAATATATTTCGCACCAGTAATAGGTGAAAGTAGTGACAAATTCCAAAAAAGAATGCTAATTTACTTTAATGGCTCTCCAGAAGAAACAG
>JABSQL010000134.1 GCA_013215865.1 Candidatus Margulisiibacteriota bacterium | reverse complement strand
CTATTTCTAAAATTCGAAATTACGTTTAGTTTTTTCTTATAACGTTTGTGCAATTTTTCAGATAAGTCCAATTCCTCAACATTTTCTAAAAAACTACTCATATATTCTAAATAATTGAAATCTTCCATCTCCACGAAAATTTGACAATACAAGTTGATTGAATTGTCAATTGATGAATCCCATAGTGCTCCAGAAAGAATAAAACGATAGTCTGGATGCCAGGATTTCTGGTCATTCATAAGAGAATTTATTGCGCTTGAATTCAAATTATTTATATATCCAGAGAGTTTTGCAGACCCTATATGCTGCCACCATTCCATATCATCCTCGTTTGAGGTAATCAATTCGTAGATATAATCAAAAGTTTCGTCCTTCACGTAATTTTGGCTAACGTAGTGGACTAAAGATAGTGCCTTTTTATCGGCATTATCTTTAGTTCTTGTTGTGTAGCGTTTTCATTCCTTTTTGTCATGAAAACACTGTCGATAGTGGAGCCGAAGCTTAAAATGGTAGCTGATGTTTAAATGGAATTTATCCTCGATAAAACATGTTTAAACTCAGGAAAAGGGGCTGTTAGAGATGTGATTATTGATGAATTTGGTATTCCTTAAACTTGATTTCCAGTTTAAAATCCATGAACTTTGCTAAGCTTTGGCGATTACCAATTGCCTTGAGTGTAACTCAGATCATTCTTCTGATCTTTAAGCTTAGAAAAGTTCTGAATCAATTATCTATTCAGATCTCAACCGACTAATATTGAAAAGCAAGAAATAGCGGAACTAGCTATGCTATACAACGTTTGGACTAAAGTACGGAGAAACGGTTTGGTAGGTTAGGCTCTGTATCTTTAGTTCTTGTTGAACTAAACCGCTTTCAGCGGTAGCCAGATAAAGATACACGTATGCTTCATAACAAAAAAATAATTTATGAAGGATTCAAAGAAGTATCCGTTAGCTGATAATCAGCTAGCATTTAAGGCGTGTAATATTTGCAAAGTTTCGGGATTAGATAAGCTCCTGCATCAATTCCACAGACGAATATCGATTAGCTATTCCTCGGCAAGTACAGTGAAATCGTATCACCGATCTATTAGAGACCTGAGCTTGTTTCACGGTTCATTACCCAATGATTTAGAGTTGGATCAGGTCTTGGATTACCTACATCACCTCAAAGGAAAAGACTTGAGTTGGGCCAAAATCAAGTTAGATGTGGCAGGAATTAAGTATTTCTTTCGGGAGATTGTGGACAATGAGGCTTTAGCTTCCAGTATTCCCTACCCCAAGGAAGAAAAATCTTTGCCGACAGTACTCAGTCGTAGCGAACTCTTACAGCTGTTCAATGCTGCTGCTAATCCAAAGCACCGATTGATTATGCGCTTGGTTTACAGTAGTGGTCTTAGAAGATCTGAGCTGATCAACCTACGGATTGAAGACATTGAGACAAAAGATGGTAAATGCAGAATCCGTATCAACAAAAGCAAAGGAGCTAAAGACCGATATACGGTGCTCTCCCATAAAGTACTGGAGGAACTTCGCATCTACTTTAAAGCATCTAGACCTAAGGTTTATCTGTTCAACGGACAGAGAAAAGGTGAGGTGATGAGCATGGGACTACTTCGGCATATTGTTTTTCAAACGCTAAAAAAAAGTGGGATCAAAAAGCCTGTTACACTGCATACTCTAAGGCATTGTTTTGCCTCTCATGCGTTGGAAGATGGGATGTCTCTGATAAGTTTGCAAGCCGTTTTGGGCCACACGAGCATCCAAACCACCATGATTTACCTACACGTAAGCGAAGTGCCACTTCACGGAGCCTTTAGTCCTTTGGATAATATTGAAGAGTAAGGAATTTAGTCCCTCCATTACTTTACAGCAATTATTAAATCAGCAACTTGAATCGCTGATCGAAAAGGAAGAATTCAACTCATATCAAAGCAGAATTCTACGTGCCTTAAAACAATGTAAGACCTCCGCATTGGGAGAGCATTGGGAAGCTTGTGATGCCTGTGGCAGCATAAAGGTACATTACAACAGTTGTGGAAATCGCCACTGCCCTTGCTGTCAGGGAGCCAATCGGGAGCGTTGGATTTTGGATCGGGAATACGACCTGTTTGATGTACCCTATCACCATGTCACTTTTACGGTGCCAGCGGAACTCAGGGTTTGGTTTAGGTTAAATGAAAAACAGCTGTATAACTTACTCTTTGGGAGTATGTGGGGATGCTTATTGTCTTTTTCTAAAGATCCCAGGAGCAGATTGGAAGCTGAAATTGGAGTGATTAGCATCTTGCATACTTGGACACAGAAGTTAGAATACCACCCACATTTACACTGTATTGTGCCCTCGGGTGGATTGCTCAAAAATGGGGAGTGGAAAAAGAAGTCTGGGAAGTTTTTGTTTCATGTAAAGAGTTTAAGCAAGGTGTTTAGTGGTAAATTCTGTACTGCTTTTTTAAAGTTGCACAACTCTGGAGAATTGAAATTGCCTCATGGAGTTCAAAAGGCTGATATCAAGAATTTTGTGCAGCAACTACTCGGTAAAGATTGGGTGGTTTACAGTAAACAAGGGTTCAATGGTAAGCAATCTGTTTTGGAATACTTGGGTAGGTATACCCACCGTATTGCTATAAGCAATTACCGTTTGAAGAAACTGGAAAACGACCGAATTACCTTCACTTATCGTGACAGAAGAAAAGGCGATATTCAGCGGGTAATGAGTTTAGAGGTAGAGGTCTTTTTAAAACGTTTTGCCCTGCACATTTTACCCAAGGGATTTGTGAAGATTAGACATTATGGAATTTTTAGTACTCGGGTGAAGCAGCAAAAATTAGCATTGATCCGAAAAGCACTTCAACAGTCTCCAGTTCCAGAGAAAAAGAAACGAACCTTGGCTGAAGTCATCCTTAAGACAACAGGAGTTGATATCACCAAATGTTCCAATTGTAAAAATGGAAATATGCTGGTAATCAAGGTCATTCATCCGCCAAGAGGATCGCCCAGAAAACTACAAGAAAACAAATCTTTCATGTATGATTAGAATGGAATTAATCGGTTCAAAAATGAGCCTTAATGGACGGATCGTGGCTAAAAACTCGAATAGTTCAAGACAAGGAGAGTAAATACTAATGAAACAAGAAAAACCTGTGAGTTTATCGCTGAAAATGCAAAATATCAGTAGAGAAAAGCAAGCAAATAGAACAGGTGAATTAATTGAAATTACACAGGGAGTGTTTTAAGCTCCGATCCTACACCATTACTAATCATCGCGGTTTAGTGCAACACCACGGAAAAATCAGAGGGAACGCCCTGCGCCCTCATGATTTTGAGTCCTAATTGTTATATGCCGTTTTTCATCGCCGAAAATGGATTCTCGAAAATGGGGATCCATTTTTACAAAAGATTTTTTGTCAGTCGAAATTGGAATGCGAACTTTACGCGGTCGTATCTTGAGCTACAGGGTTCCGTTTTTGATCAGCTCGGTGCCGTTTGAAAGCTCTGATTCAGGCTCCATTTTGAATAATTTTGGTTCCAATCGAAAGCACTCATTGAGGGCTTTCGATCGG
>JABSQL010000133.1 GCA_013215865.1 Candidatus Margulisiibacteriota bacterium | reverse complement strand
GTCCTGTTTAATTCCCATTTACAAGAGCAGTAGATGGCCAAAATGGAAACTCCGTCTAGGACTCACACTATATGATGGCTTGGCACTTTTCAAAGGTATCGGCCCTCACCGATTCTTATCTGCCCAAGAAACCATGGAACAAGAGCCATTACTGAACCCCAAAAACCCATTAGGCGGTGCCATCTATCACGATGCCACTATGGATGATGCAAGAGTATGCTTAGAAACCCTCCTTCAAGCCAATGAAATGGGCGCCTATATTTCAAATTATGCGACCGTTACTCACGTCCAAGAAAAAGAAGGCCTTATTCATGATGTTTGCGTTGAAGATACCTTTTCAAAAGAGTCTGCTCATATTACGACTTCTTTTCTTGTGAATGCCACCGGTCCTTGGGCAGATTCGTTCAATCATCTTGTAGACACAACTCTCCCCCCTCACCTAAACCCATCCAAGGGCATTCATGTGGTCACCGCACCTCTCACTCAATCTCATGCCATATTACTTCACTCTAAAAAAGATCAGCGGGCATTGTTCATCATTCCTCGAAATGGAACGGCGCTTATTGGGACCACTGACACAGATTTTTCTGGCAATCCAGATACGCTTTCTATAGAAGCAGATGATGTATCTTATTTACTGGAAGCAGTGAATTATTTCATGCCAGATAAACATCTCACTGAATCTGATATTATCTACCATACCGTTGGATTGAGACCCCTCATTCAACAAACCACTCAATCGTCTTACAAGCGCTCCAGAGAACATCACTTTTTTTGGCCCAGACCCAATATGATGACCATCTCGGGTGGAAAATACACCACCTACCGATCTATTGCAGAGGAAGCCACTAAACTCATTTTAAAGAATATGTCTCCTTCTAAAGCCATCCAGTCTCTGACCCGAAACTTGCCATTGTATGGCGGTAATTTTGAAGACTTAGACACCCTGTTTGAAACACATAGAGATTATCTCTGTAAAACATACCAAATAGACTCAGATATTGTGTATTTTATTATGTCCCGTTATGGAAGCCGTTTTGAAGACATCTTAAGATGTTTGGCCGAGAACCACTTGTTTCAAGATAATATTTCAGATACTCCATACTATAAAGGGGAAGTCATTTATGCCATTCGCCAGGAGATGGCAGTGACCCTGGAGGATTTTCTGAGACGACGAACATCTATTTTGTTGGACAAAGGCCCTAATCATACCTGTGTAAATGAAGTGGCTTCGCTATTTCAACAAGAATTGGCATGGACAGACACTCAAAAAGAGTCCGAAATACATGCTTTCCTTGAGTCGGTCTCCAAACCCCTTTATACTAAGCAACACAATGGTTAATGGAACAACAACTTTAGCAGGTGTCATTGGAAACCCAATTGCCCATACAGCATCACCGGCAATCCATAATGCGGCTTTTGCACACTTAGGAATGAATAGCATATATTTACCGCTTTTAATTAGTGAAAACGCCATTTTACCCGTTATTCATTCATTGAAAGGCATGGAAAATGTATTGGGAGTCAATATAACGATTCCATTTAAAGAATCCGTCATTCCCGCTCTGGATGAATTGCATATATCGGCTCAATCAACGGCGGCTGTCAATACGATTTGCCGCCAAAAAGATGGACGCCTTGTAGGCTACAATACAGATGGTGATGGTTTTTTATACTCTTTAGAACATGAGGCTTCTTGTGACCCTCAACACAAAAAAGTGGTTATATTAGGTGCGGGGGGCACTGCAAAAGCCATTGCCATTGCACTCTTAAATCGCGGCATATCTGGCCTCACTATTGCCAATCGATCTTTAGATCGGGCACAGAAATTAGTGGCACATATATCAACCATAACCGATTTTTCCATACCCATTATCTCTTTAACAGATTCCGTATTGATTGACGCCCTATCAGAGGCAGACTTGGTGATTAATACCACATCTGTAGGCATGACCCCCAACCAAGATTCCCCTATTTCTTCGTTTCAATGGGTTAAAAGCAGCCATGTCGTGTATGATTGTGTATACAATCCTCCGATCACACCATTTTTACACCAATGTCAGAAAAATGGGGCAACAATATTGGGAGGAACAGGGATGCTGGTCGGTCAAGGTGCAAAAGCATTCACATATTTTACTGGAAAAAAAGCACCCTTTTCAGTTATGCTACAAACAGCTAAAATCTTTTTAAGACAAAAGGAGTAATAAATGGTAACAAACTATCAATCTCATCAGAGAGTGGCCATATTCGTAGACGTGCAGAATATGTTCTATTCAGCCAAGCATCTCAGAGATTCAAAAATAAATTATGGAAAACTTCTTGAAAGAGGCATTAATGGACGTAAACTTGTTCGTGCCATTTGTTATTTAGTCGATACCCCCGAAACGGATCAGACCAATTTTATAGAGATGCTTGAGAATAACGGGTATCAGGTTAAAATCAAACCCCTCCGGGTCAGGGGCGATGGCTCTTCCAAAGGGGACTGGGACATGGGCATTGCAATCGATGCCATTTCAATATCCCATAAAGTAGACAATGTCGTTCTGGTTTCTGGTGATGGAGATTTTATTGACCTCGTCGTTCATCTTCAAAGCCGAGGTGTATTTGTAGAAGCAATATCATTTCCCAAAAGCACAAATGATGATCTCATTACGTCTGTGGATAAACATATTCCCATTGAGAAGGATTTGCTGATTCCAATTATGGATAAAGATTCAAAATCATACCAACGCAAACAAAGACCTGCACCCAAAGCGCCTAAGAGAAAAAATTGACCCTGATTACATTTAAATACCTGCTCACAAATGGATTTCAACTGATTAAAAAAGATCCCATTGTGTTGTCCCCATTATTAATTTATGGAACCACCAAAAATATCTTTTTCAATATCTTCCAAGACGCCTTAACCAAGATCATTGAAAATATAAATGAACACATTCTGTTGCTATGCCTTTTATCTGCCTTTATTTGGATTTCCGGCCTATTATTCACTGGGTTTTCAACAGCTATCATGATTAGATTACATCAAAAAAAAGACGTTGAAATGACCCATCACTTTCAACACGTCAGTCGTCAATTTTTAACGATTGTTATGGGTAACTTTCCCGTTTTGATTCCGATCATCCTTCTTGGCCTAAAATATGCCTTCTTTGATATGGGGGGCGCGTCCCCCAGTGGGGTGCTTGGGCTGGTGAATCAATTGGTCACTCTCTTCTTAATTATTGTTATGGTCTCTTTGTATGTGTATTTGATTTTCGTAACACTGATCATTTTGAACGGCACAAACCATTGGTTATCCAGCATAGAGCAATCTGTAATTGTAGTGAAATCCAATATGAGAGCCATTCTCACTTTACTTCTCACTATCATGACCATATTTACCACATCTATGATGCTTCAAAGCATGTTTTTTCCATTGCCCTATTTGGGAAATTTGATGCAAATTGTTATAGAAGGATGTTTCAGAACCTTAAACTTAGCTATGATAACTGTTTTCTTTTTTTCTGTTTGGAAAAAGAAAAAAGTTTAGTTCAAGCTATAAGTAAGTTCGACTGTTTTATTAGTGAAATTGAGAATCGTCACATGTCGTGACAAATTTTGACACTTAGATATATCCGGATACTGTTTTTCAATACTGGATATATTGAATGATTTATCGTCCATAATGGCCTCCTTCTCTAACGTTTTACGAAATTGTTATACCCAGAACATTTCCATTCTAAACATATTAAAATAAAGTGGGGCTAAAGAACCCTATCCAGTAAAATAAAAAACAACCACAATGGAAGATATATAATCGAGACCCGAAAAACCAACCGCGCATGTTCTAATGATTTCGTTTGAAATAACTTAATCGCAACATATATGGACCCTATTCCAATTCCCAGAGTCCCCATTCCATAGACCATCCCCAAAGACTTCAACCATACTGGGACCATGGAAATAACCAATAGTACAATACTAAAAAACAAAATCTGACGAACCGTCCTGATGCCATCAGGATCAATGATAGGTAACATTTGAAAACCCGCTTTTTGATAGTCTTCTTTGTATATCCAAGCAATGGCATAAAAATGAGGTAACTGCCAAATATATAATATGCTAAATAGAACCCATGCTTCTACTGTTACAACCCCGGAAGCTGCAGCAAACCCACCTAACGGAGGAAGTGCTCCCGGAATGGCACCAACAAACGTATTTAACCATGTTTTTTGTTTCAGAGGCGTATATACAAAATTGTATAAAAGCAGTGTAGAAAGACCAACGATACCTGTTAATATATTCACCTTCAGGAAAAGAATAGCCACACCCATAACAGCCATGGCACATCCAAATAATGTCGCTGACGTTACTGATATAACACCTTTTGGAAGGGGTCGATTCAACGTTCTATCCATTTTAGCGTCCGGTTCTTTTTCCATGACATGGTTCAATGTACTTGCACCTGCAGCAATGAAGCCGGTTCCAATTAAGGTAATCACATACAATGAAGGGCTTGCCAATACATTGATCCGACCCAAAAAATATCCCACAGATACAGTTACCAACTGCATAATAAGTATGCGCGGCTTGGTAAGTTCTATATAGGCATTAACAATTGTTCTTCTGCTTGACATAGACGCCTATTATGAAGCGCAGAGTTGATAGGGTCAATAAGCCTTGTCTCTAATATCTTCATAGTGTATATTTTGTGCTTTAAAATTAAAACAACAATCTTAAAGGAGCCTTGCTATTATGTTTCAATCTATTCCAACTTTATGGCTATTAGCCCCAATATCTGCCTTGATTGCATTATTCACTGCTAAAATCTTACATTCCAAAGTAATGAAAGAGTCTGAAGGAACAGCGCGAATGATAGAAATCGCTGGGTACGTAAAGGAAGGGGCAATGGCCTACTTAAAACGTCAGTACAGAGTGGTGGCTATCGTATTTGCGATTCTTTTCACTTTGTTGTTGATAATGGCTTATTTTGGGGTTCAAAGTTATTTTGTTCCATTTGCATTCCTAAGTGGTGGCTTTTGGTCGGGTGTTTGTGGATATTTAGGAATGAAAACAGCCACTAACAGCTCTGCAAGAACAGCGCAAGGATGCCAAAGCTCTCTTAATAAAGGGCTTCAAATTGCCTTTAAAAGTGGTGCTGTTATGGGATTGGTCGTCGTAGGCTTTGCGCTATTGGACATGTCAATATGGTTTTTTGCCCTTAATTATATATTTGATCATAATATCTTCCAGGTATCTACTGGTATTCTACAAAAAATGAATCTGTCGTCTTTTACACCTGATGTCGTGATGAATGATGCTTTTCAACGGTTTAAATTTGTAGAGTTAACGACCGTCCTACTCGGGTATAGCATGGGGGCTTCTATTCAAGCCCTTTTTGCCAGAGTGGGTGGCGGAATTTTCACAAAAGCAGCCGATGTGGGTGCAGACTTAGTTGGAAAAGTAGAAGCGGGCATTCCTGAAGATGACCCCAGAAACCCAGCAACCATTGCAGACAATGTCGGCGATAATGTTGGGGATGTCGCAGGAATGGGCGCCGATCTTTATGAATCATATTGCGGCTCTATTTTGGCTGCCACTGCATTAGGCGCTTCTTTGGTGCTTAAATCAGCAGGTCCTTTACAACTGAATGCGATTATTGCACCCATGTTGGTTGCGGGTAGCGGTATATTATTTTCGATTGTGGGAATATTTTTGGTTAAAACAAAAGACAATGCGTCTCAAAAAAGCCTTCTTCACTCTCTTCACTTGGGAACCAATATTTCAACGATTGGTGTCTTGGCCTTTATTGCTTTCTTGGCTTCTCAGAACTTTATCAGTTGGGGAATCTTTGGTGCTGTGGCAACAGGATTAATTGCAGGAGTGGTAATCGGTCTTATTACGGAATACTACACATCTGCCAATTATGCACCCACCCAAAGCGTAGCAGAGAATAGCTTAATGGGAAGTGCCACTTTAGTACTAAGAGGGTTGTCTGTGGGAATGATTTCTACCGGATTACCCGTTATTGTCATTGTGTGTGCAATCATAGGCGCTTTTTGTTTTTCTGGCGGGTTGATTGATGTTACTAGAGGCATATATGGCATTGCCTTTGCCGCTATTGGAATGCTTTCTACATTGGGCATTACATTGGCAACAGATGCCTTTGGTCCTATTGCTGATAATGCCGGTGGAAATGCGGAGATGGCGGGTCTTCCACCAGAAGTCAGAGAACGAACAGATGCCCTAGATTCTTTGGGCAATACCACCGCAGCTACAGGAAAAGGGTTTGCTATTGGTTCTGCGGCACTCACCTCTCTTGCTTTGATTGCTGCATACATGGAATCTTTAAAGCAATGGCTTAGCAAAATTGCAGGAAATACTTCTCACTTTATTGGAAATATTGAATTTACAAACTTCGCTGCCAACGCCAACCCCATGGAAGGCATTCATTATATTGGAAACCTTGATATTGTTTCTCTCGTCAACATCTTAAAAATTAATGTCATTAACCCCCAATTTTTAGCCGGACTATTTGGTGGTGCTATGGTCACGTTTGTGTTCAGTGCCTTAACCATTGAGGCTGTTGGAAGAGCTGCGGGTGATATGGTCAATGAGGTTCGTCGCCAATTTAGAGAAATTCCTGGGATTATGGAAGGCACTGCCACCCCGGATTATGCCCGGTGCGTTAGCATTTCTACCGCGGGTGCACAAAAAGCAATGATATTACCCTCTGCACTTGCCATATCGACGCCTATTGTCATTGGTTTATTGTTGGGAATCCCTGGTGTTATGGGTCTTTTAATGGGTGCACTGTCAACAGGGTTCAGCCTTGCTATTATGCTCAATAATGCAGGTGGTAGTTGGGATAATGCCAAAAAATATATTGAAACAGGAAAACATGGTGGTAAAGGTACAGACGCCCATAAAGCAGCTGTCACGGGAGATACCATTGGAGATCCTTTTAAAGACACCTCTGGTCCATCACTGAATATATTGATAAAGATGATGACCATTATCTCTGTGGTTTTTGTTGGGCTGATAATCAAATACGGATTCACATTCTTTTAAATATTCTATTCTTGCATTAAACCTATTTTTTTCTATAATGAAACTAGGTTGTTTTTATTCGTTAATCGTGAAAAAACGGCATGGATTGGATGTTGGATTGCAACTCTAATATTTATTGGCCTCGTCTTTTCTGGCTTTAAAACGGGTTGGTCTACACCTTCCATCGTATCATATTCCTGGATTCCCTCCATGGGTGTTTCCCTATCGTTTATTTTGGATGGTTTGTCTTATTTTTTTGGTCTGATGATCACTTTAATCGGTGCTTTGGTTTTCCTATATTCTCGATATTATATGACAGGCCCAAAAGAAGAGTATGGCCGATTTTACATGTATTTACTATTATTTATGGGGACGATGTTGGGATGTATTTTCTCCAACAATATGATTACATTTTTTGTGTTTTGGGAGCTCACTAGTATTTTCTCGTTCTGCTTGATTGGATTCAAATATGCCGATCCAGAGCACCAAAAATCTGCCCTCACTGCATTGGTAGTAACCATCGGAACAGGTTTGTATTTACTTGTGGGATGTGTGATTGCTGGAATGGGTTTTCATACGTTTCAGATTTCTGAAATGGTGTCCCGATACTTCACGCTACCGCCTGTATGGTTCACGATAATGTTGGTATGTATTTTGATTGGTGCGTTTGGAAAATCGGCCCAATTTCCGTTTCATTTTTGGCTACCCTCTGCCATGAAAGCGCCCGTTCCTGTCAGCACATTCCTTCATTCAGCTGCCATGGTAAAACTGGGCATATATGCCATTGCCAGGTTTTATCCTATTTTGAGTAACCATCCTATGTGGGCACCCTTACTTATTACCATTGGCACTTTATCAATGACATGGGGGGCTGTTCGTGCCGTTTTATCACATCAGATTAAAGAAATATTGGCCTATAGTACTGTCAGTCAACTTGGCCTCTTGGTATTATTCTATGGTCTTTCATTTCATGGGGTATCTCATGATTATTTTCATATTGCCAATCATATGTTTTATAAAGCCACTTTATTTATGGTTGCAGGGATTTTGATTACGTCTACAGGTATTCGGGATATTCGGCAACTAAAAGGGCTCCGAAAATATATGCCGCTTACAGCATTTAGCTGTGCTGTTGCAGCCATGTCCATGGCAGGCATCCCTGGAACCATGGGGTTTATTGCAAAAGAGCATATACTCAACATGTTTTTCCTGTTAATAGCACATCAGAGCTTATTTTTTGGAATCGGCTTTGTATGCTTTATTCTTTCCAGCATCTGCTTATTTGCGGTGGGTTGTCGGCTGGTTATACCTATATTTGGAGGGAAAAAGCCCCCTTCTTTGAAAATCGTTAAACCCAGGCTACCCATTCAGATTCCGGCAATCATATTGTCTTCATTTATTGCTATTTTTGGCATATTTCCGTCACTTTGGGCATTTCTTTTTTCTTCGTTCTCTGTTCATCAATTACATAAATTTCCCATGGATACCATTCATAGTGTATCTTCATTTCCCGTTACAAAAGCGGCCACTATCGGTATTTTTCTTTTGGGATACCTGTTGTTTAGATATCTTGAAAATAAGTCGTTATCCGTACCTGCTATTCCATTTCCCACCCTACCCTCTCTTGCTAAATTAGGATCTACGGTCACCCATTTTTTGCGCCTGGATAAACCATTAGACTATCTGTTTATTGTGATCGGTTTTCTGATTTGTGCCACTGGCTGGGTTTCCTTTGGGTTTCACCAACCTTTAGTAGGATTTATTTCAGATGCAATCAAACCTTCTATGTTAGATATAGTCGTCACCAGTATTATTTGTTTATTTGCAGTGGCTACTGTTGTTGTAAATGGTTGGATTGGCCGGCTCATTTCACTCACAACCCTTGGTTTTCTCATCAGTGTCTATTTCATGCTCCACAAGGCACCAGACTTGGCCTTAACTCAGCTCTTAATAGAGTCTGTTACATTGATCCTTTTATTACTATTGTTAACCCGATTTAGTGCATCAACAAAAAAAATAGATCACCGTCTCCCTTTTACATCTTTGCGTCATATTTTAAAAATTTGTATTTCCATTGGGGCTGGCTTATGGATTATCAGTATCCTCATCATGATGTCTGGTCCACCGGCGTCCCCTCCGATAGGGTCGTTTTTTACCCTTCATTCCCAATCTCTTGCGAAGGGACTGAATGCAGTTAACACCATTCTGGTAGATTTTAGAGGGTTTGATACTGTGGGAGAAATTTCTGTTTTGGTGATTGCCTTGTTGGGTGCATTGGGTCTGATCCACCGTCAAAAAGATCTATTTTCAAGGAAATCATAAGATGTTTCATTCCATTATTCTTTACATTGTAGGTCGGTTTTTATTTGTGTTTATTAACCTGGCTGCACTTTATCTGCTCATCAGGGGTCACAATGCACCCGGTGGAGGATTTATTGCTGGCGTTACCACGGCATTATCCTTTGTATTTCTAACGATCATATCCAAAAGTGGTGATATCAAAAAGTTACTCATAGTAGACCCGATATATGTGATGATAACCGGTTTGTCTATCGTTTATTTCTTATGTTTGTATCCCACCTTTGGATTTAAAGCGGTATTAACCCACTCTCAGTTTACACCCCTTCTTTTTGATGTGGGCATTTATATGGTTGTTGTGGGTGTTATTGGAAGTGTGATGTCTGCAATGATTCATAACACAGAACAACTACCGTGAGCATTACAACTATATATCTCATTGGTGTATTAACCAGCTGTGCCATATACCTCATACTACATCGAAGCTTAGTGAAAATATTATTTGGTTTTGGACTATTGGGTCATACTGCTAATTTGATCTTACTTGCCTCCTCTGGGAACCCAAATGGGAAAGTGGCCCCTATTATTGATGGCGTTTCCAATTCATTTGTAGACCCAATACCACAAGCGCTTATCTTAACTGCGATTGTGATTGGATTTGGTGTCACAGCCTATTTAACCGCCCTGTTTTATCATATCTTTCAGACTGAAAAGTCCAGCCATGCAGAGGATATCTTTCCGATATGACTTCAAATCTAATTGTATTCCCTATTATTCTACCGCTAATTACAAGTATTCTATTAATATTATGCTATAAACGTCTTTATTTTAGACGATATCTATCAATAGCATCACTTTTTCTACAAATGTATACCATTATTGTGCTTACAACACAGGTAATCAAAGAAAATACACTACAAGTACTTTATGTTGGGGGGTGGGATGCACCATATGGCATCGCATTAACGTTTGACCTTCTTTCTGGAATCATGACGGGAATCTGCGTGTTTTTGGCGATCATTACATTATTGTATGGGTTTGGTTATACACCCATAAAAAAGGAACATCTTTTTAAACTGCCACTGTTTTTCTTTATGATTGCGGGGATTCAGCTTTCATTTATTACGGGTGACTTGTTTAATTTGTTTGTGGCGTTCGAGATTCTTCTGATTGCTTCTTTTGGACTCATGTCTCTTGAAAGTCGTTCTAACCACAAAAAATATACGTATCCGTATGTTGCTCTAAACCTTGTGGGATCTTTTGTTTTCTTGGTGACTATCGCTGTCACCTATCGGTTATTGGGCACACTGAACTTTGCCGATATGGGGGTTCGGTCTCACCTATTAACCTCAGACCCTCGATTATGGGTCATGGGTGTCATGCTAATATTTGTCTTTGGCTTAAAGGGTGCTTTTTTTCCTTTATATTATTGGCTGCCCAAAAGTTACCCTATTCTACCCACACCCACGGGGGCATTTTATGCGGCTATGCTTACAAAAGTGGGTGTTTATGGGATGATACGGCTTTTTGGGACGGTGTTGCCTCATTCACTAGGAACCCTTCATACATTGGTATTGGTTTTGGCCATTCCGACGATGCTTCTGGGAATTCTATCTGCTTTTTCCAAGAAAAGCATGAGAGATATTTTGTGTTTTAACTTAATTAGTCATATTGGGGTGATCATGATGGGTTTAGGTTTATTTACAAAAGAAAGCCTAACAGCCAGTCTCTTTTATATGATACATCATATGTTGGTTATCGCGTCGCTATTTCTGATTGCAGGACTCATCATCAAAATGAAGGGGTCAGACAATATAGAAAACATTGGGTCATTGTGGAAAACAAGCCCGTTGTTGAGCGGCCTTTTTCTCATACAAGGGCTGTCGCTTTCAGGATTGCCGCCGTTTAGTGGGTTTTGGCCCACCATTGGACTCATTCGAGAGGGGTTATCTCAGGGGTCTTATATATTGGTCTTCTCTTTATTGGCGTCAAGTTTATTGACCCTTTTATCTATGGTTCATATTTTGTTTCGTGGGTTTTGGGATACTCAATCTCCTAATGTGCAAAAGCCGGTGCCTTATTTTAAGCCCATGGTAGGAGTTGCCGGTATATTGGTATTGGTGTCTTTGGGATTAGGGTTATATCCAGAGCCTGTTTTAAAACTCTCTCATGACGCAACAGAAATGGTTTTAAACCAAAAAGCATATCAGAGTCAGGTACTGCCATGAATATTCTAAAGCGTGTTTATTATTTCTTTGTATTTGCATTGTTCTTTTTAGGAACATTTATAAAAGCAAATTTGACCATGGCGTGGGCGGTTTTATGCCAGCCATTGAGCACCTTAAAACCCGGGTTCATTACACTAGATATCAAGAAACTCACGATATTTGAAGCCCTCATACTGGCCCATTGTATTACGTTAACACCGGGCACCACGTCCATTGATATGTCAGAAGATTGTAACGATCTAACCATTCATGCCTTTGATGCTCGAAATCCAGGGGCACTTAAAAAAGAGATTCGAACGGGGATACAGGCATCTATTTTGAGGGTGACCCGATGACGGATACTATTTTGAATATTGGGATTGGTATTTTATGTGTATCGACCCTATTTGGGATGATTCGGATGGCAAAAGGGCCTACTGTGTTTGACCGTATATTGAGTTATGATGTGATTGCTTTGTGTATGATATCTATCATGATTTTGGTATCCATGAAGTGGAAAACAGCGTTATATTTCGATATTATTCTTGTCTTTGGTATTTTTGGATTTATCAGTACGCTTTCGTTTTCCTATTTTTTCACCAAGACAGAACATCTCACAGAAGAATCTCGAAAGGGGGATTCTACATGATGGATATTTGGGTCAATCTATTCTTGATTGGTGGTTTATTTTTCATCTTTGTGGGTACGTTGGGTGTACTGAGATTTCCGGACATTTATTGTCGGGCCCATGCCCTAAATAAAGCCATGACCTTGGGAATTTCCCTACTTCTGATATCTGCCACGCTTCATATTGGGGTGTCAGATTTATGGGTCAAGGCGTTTGCTATTATGATTTTTCAGTATTCAACCATTCCCCTTTCGGGCCATGTGTTGGCATTAACTGCCTTTCGATTTTCGTCTAAGTAAAACCCTCAAAAATATTAAAACAGAGAGTTTAGTTATATTTTAGTGCAATTATTTTTTTATTTGCACGATATATATGTAAAGAGTTACGTTTAACAAGGAGAAATAAAATGGCATTATCATCAATACAAATAATCCATATCAGTAAAGGACATTCTAAGCCGTTAACAACGTGGGAAGAAGCTAAAAAAAATGTAGAAAATTTTTTTAATCAAAAACATAGTACAGGTAAGCAAGCTGCATTTGAAATAATCAAACTTGCGTCCAAGCCAAAAGGACAAAAAAACATAAATCCTAAATTTATAATGCAATATGTTTATATAATAGTAAAACACTTAAGTTCGAATCAACCAAACCAAAACAAAAAAGCTCTTAATTTACTTAGGAAGTTGATAACCCGACATAATGCTAAAGTGTTTTTATTGGCACTATCAAAACCTAGTAATATTAAGAAATTGAAAGCGATCCTAGATCAATCTTGTTCCCAAAATATATTAGAACTACTGTTAACATTAAAGGCAAAGGGTTGTAAATTAGCCCCAGAATTTTCAGAACTTGAAACAACAGCAAATTTGTTGAAGGAACGAGCAACATCTATGGCTAGCTCAGAACCTATACAGGCTCTTGATATCAAAGAAGAAAAGACACTGCTTTATGAAGAGAAATTTTTTGAGTCGGAAAATTATAGAAGGAGCTCAAATCCTTATCATTGGGATTTTGAAAACGATGACGAAAATTGGCCTGAAGAGGAGACATCGCCTAAAAAAAAGAAACTGGCTGAAGATGGCAAATCTGTTTTTCCAAATAGTTCTCTTGATAGCATTGAGGAGAAGAATGATAGGCCTAAAAAACCCTCATCTTCGATGCTGCAAGTACCTACTGAGTTACAAGCTCTTTGTTTGGAATACTTACCTTCAAGCAATGGAAACCAAATAGTTGATGCAAAGGAAGAATTTATTGATGAAACAGTGCGTTTATCAAGCAATGGAATTGTACAATATAAAGAAAATCAAAATAAATATGACAGCAATTGCAAGAAAAAAGCAACGGCTTATATCGATAAAAAGCGTCAACACAATGAAGAAATATCTTTAGTTCAATTATTTGTTGAAGCAGCAGAAAGTAGAGATGAAGATCTATTGACAGGCTTAAGAATTAAAGATCATGATGTGACCATTAACGCGAACCATTTGTCACAAACCTTATCCGGAGCGGAATTAGTAAAATTAATTACAACGTTGGCCCATTTAAATGGTAATTTCTCAGAGCTTGTAAAGGGCCTAATAACAAAAAGTCTATATAAAATAAAAAATAGCCCCGGATTAATGCAATTTGCAAAGAACCTTTTTGAGATTGATGCAGATCTTGCATTAATAGTGATGAAACATGATAAAGTTGCATGGAATACGTATGAGTATGCAACATTATTGGTTGATCGCAATTGTCTTGAAGAAGCTACTGATTTAATGAAAAATGCTGAAGAACCCGATTATTTTGTAGCGTTTGTATTGCTACTTGAAAATAAAGGATGGTCTAGCGAAGCTGAAGCATTTATCTCGAATACGCTTGAAACTTCCAATACAATAGAAACGATAGCAGGTGTATATTCGCATGAGTATTTATCGATTGATATTGTTAATTTAGTTCAAACAAACAATCATACGTTAGTAGAATTAGCAGAGAATATAGTGAGTTTTTTCGAATCTGCAAAATTGACAAATGGGCTTAGAGAATTAATGACTAATCCAAAGAGGTAGTGATTCAGCAACAAGCATCACCTATGGCTATCATACAATCTACACAGGTTGTTACTCATACTGAAGAAAAGAAACAGCCTGAAGAGACAAAGGCAGCTGAACCGGTTTTAAGAAGTGAATCCATTTCTTCACAAGACAGTTTGACCAGTTCTGCTTCCCAGGAAATACCAGAAGCAGAGGAAAAAAAGGAGCCCCTGGTTAATTCTTTCAGAAGAGATGAAGGCGGATTGTTCTTAACATTCCTTTCTCGCAACCAGGTGAATGAACTCAGAAACAAATCTTTACAATTCCTTCCAGATGATATTGCGTTTAAGCATGCTGATAATTATCATGATAAACTAGAGACACGTTGGAAAGAGGAAGCAAAGAATTATTTGAAAAAGAATCCTCTGCTAGGTAATAATTCATCCTTAACTCGCCATTTTATTGAAGATTGCAAACTGAAAAACGTCCGCATATCGAGAGATGAACACGATACCTTACTTTATGGCCTTTTACTTTTAGATCAGAAAAAAAATAATTCACCCATGGATGCAGAAATGATAATGGATCTAAATTTAGATAGTGACCAGGTTACTGAGTTATGTAAGGTTTGTATTGATTTTCTTGATCTTTTAAAAACGCTATTTGATAGTAGATCATATAGAACAGCTGAATCACTAGTAAAAAGCATTGATTGTTTCGATTGCGATATCGCATATGTAAACTTTTGTTCAGCAGAGGGAAGACTGATGAAGCATTGTCATTTATGTCAAAAAATGAATCCAATATTTCTCGATATTCTAGATTCATAGAAATTTTTCTACAAATACTTCCAAATGAAGCCGTAAATTTTGTGAAAAACTACACACAAAATGGTCGTGAAGGTTATAAATTATCAATCAATCTCCTAAAACACGGTAAAATCGAAGAAGTCGAATTAATATTAGATAAATTTGAGAATTCCCTGAACTTTCATCGCGAGGGCACGCTTAAATGTCAAGCTTTACGTCTTAAAAATAAAAAATTTGATGAACAGCGCAAATTGGCTAGCGCAAAATTATTTTTACTGCATACTTCTTCGCGTTGGTTTAAAGGTGCCATAGATGATATGAAATCGGTTACTCAGGCAAAATGTCTGATAGCTTTTTTGACCGCTAAAACAAACTACAAAGAAAAGATATTCATCTTCTTCCCCGATACCAATAAATCACAGCAAAAGCTATTGCTCTCTACCTTAATTAAAAGATATATAAAAGAAAGAGATTGGGAAGATTTGAAATATATAAAACTTTACTATGATCATCCAAATACCATGGATAATATGAAATATCATATTATCGATGAGTTATACAAAGCCTGTCAATAAGAATTGTGCTCTCAATATTCAAAATTAACCCAGAACCAAAAAGAAAATATAATCCGAAATCTGACAGTGTATAATTAAACATTATATATTGAATTTTACACACCTCTATGATACTATTTAGCTATGTTTACGCGAGATTTAGCAGAAGAAATAAAAAAGACAATTAAAACTTTTTCTGTACTGGTGTTAACAGGTCCCAGACAAAGTGGGAAGACAACACTGCTTAAACACTTATTTCCAAACCACCAATATATTACGCTCGAATCCCCTGATCAGCTGCTTCAGGTAAAAAGTGACCCAAGATCTATCATCGAATCTTTTGAAAACGGGATTATATTTGACGAAGCCCAAAATTATCCTGACCTTTTTTCATATATTCAAGAATATGTCGACAAAAAGAGATCTCCCGGCCGATTTATTTTATCGGGTTCCCAAAATTTTTTATTGGCTGAATCCGTCAGCCAATCTTTAGCAGGAAGAGCCGCTATATTAGAATTACTGCCACTCACTTATAAAGAGTTCTCTACACAATCCATTTCAAAAGATAAATCGGTGTGGTGGTATCTTTTTCATGGAAGCTACCCGGGTCCCTACCAGGAAAAACATGACATAAAACTGTGGTATAGCAGCTATATTCGAACCTACCTTGAACGTGATGTCCGTCATATGCTTGCCGTATCTGATTTGTCAAAATTCCAACTCTTTTTAAAGCTATGCGCAGGGTTTCATGGTCAGATACTCAATTTAAGCAATGTGGCTCAAGCATGTAGTATTTCTCAACCAACAGCCTCTAGATGGATCAGCATCTTAGAGTCCAGTTACATTCTTTTGAAACTGCCTCCCTATTATCGAAATTTCAAGAAACGGCTTGTTAAGACACCCAAACTTTATTTTTATGACTCTGGATTGGTTTGTCATTTACTGGGAATAGAGTCTCCTTCTCATTTAAAAACACATTCAAGCCGCGGGCCTATCTTTGAGGGGTTTATTTTAACGGATCTAATAAAACACAATCGTTCCGCCCAGGGCTTTTATTTTTGGCAAGATCATAGAGGGCTGGAAATTGACATTGTTCATGAACTGGGGAGTCAGTTAAATATTTATGAAGTAAAATCTGGGCAAACATTTAATGAGAGTTTTTTAGACAATTTAAAAAAATGGCAACAGCTATCAACGTGTGATCAAAGCCTTAACCTTGTTTATTCTGGAAAGAAATCATTTTCTGTCAACGATATTTCAATAAGGCCCTGGAACACTATTTAAATTCCATAACTCTCCATTCTCTTCTTACAAAGTGTTTCGGTAAGTTGCTGCAAATACTTCACTCTTTCAGCCAACCACTGCAACTCATCTTGCGAAATGATATAGCTGGGTTTGTATCGGGCTTTTACATATGCTTCTCTGAGCAATTTAAACCGCGCCCTTTCTTCTTCAGTGCCTTGGGGAAACACTTCCAGAAATTGAGGGTCAACACTTGTTACACACTTTATCAATTTCTCTAAATCGTGTGTATTGGGTTTATAGCGGGTAAATACCAGTAAATTAGTGCTATAGAAAT
>JABSQL010000132.1 GCA_013215865.1 Candidatus Margulisiibacteriota bacterium | reverse complement strand
TTGTACACTGTCTATCCCTTTATGCTGCCCTATTTGTGATACCCCTTTCATACCTCAAGAATCACCCACCAACCCCACAACCCTTTCTTGCCATCATTGCCGAAATATTACCCCCATATTGCGCATTAAAAATATCATTGAAAGCGGCATGTCAATGGATCACAATGTCCGATGCCCGGTTTGCAACGGGCCCACTATCCATCGAAGACTCAGCAACATTGGACACCGGTGTTTCTTTTTCCCAAAATGCTCAGGACAGGGAGACCTCTTTGGAAATGCCAAAGAATCTATTACTTTCTTGGACTTTGAAACAACGGGACTTAATATCGGAAAAGATTCCATTATCGAAATTGGGGCACTAAAAATAGATGAAGATGGACTGGAACACTCATTTCAAACAATGGTAAAACCCGCCACTGACCTTCCAGACCACATTACAAAGATCACAAGCATTACAAATGATATGGTAAAAGAGGCACCCTCTCTTCAAAAAAGCATGACCCAATTGAACGCGTTTATTGGCACTTCTAAGCTTGTTGCTCACAATACCGCCTTCGACATTCCCTGGCTCTATGTATCTTCCCTTAGATATAACATCCCCATCACACACTCCGATATTATTTGTACCTTGAAATGGGCCAAAGCCTGTGCAGAGCCTAAATGTTCTCTGACTGCTCTCTCTAAAAAATACAAAATTGGCCACTTAAACGCACATCGTGCCCTTGCAGATGCGGCCGCCACCAAAGAATTATTCTTCATATTTGAAGGATTTAATCAGGCGAATCGGCCCATTCAAGCCATGCAAACTTACCTCACTTTTTCTCAAAAACTCGTCAAAAAATACTCAGATCATATTCAAGCATAGTCGCCCCTCAATGATCACATGTTTAAATCCCTTAATAATTGGGTATACCCTACTTAGAAGAAACATTTAACATCAATTAATAAATGCAAGGGGGGAGCATGTTGAAATCGTTTCATATTCGTCATGTTATTATCTCAATATTAAGTACGTTTCTGTTCTTAAGCATCCAGTGCTATGCACTGACCATTGAAGATATAGATATTCTGTTTACCACCAATCAAGTGAATCAGGACAACATTAATCTATTTGTATCAAATGCAAAATTTGCGCTTTTTGGAAGCTTTCAACTCAATGACTCCAATCTTGCCATTAATGCCATCGATGACCCACCCGAATTTATCGCTTTAAGTCAACCTAAAGTCATCGGCACACCATTGGCGCATCCCAGTCCCATTTTATTCTCAAAAGGTGGGGGCGTCATTACCTATAATTTATCTCTAGACATGGAAATAGATTTTAGGGTCTATAACATGGCCGGCCAACAAATCTATCAACATGTTTTCCCTGAAGCCAGTAATGGAGGAAGATCCGGCTACAACATCATCCCCTTCTCTATGGCAGAAGTAGGATACCCCTTACCAACCAGCGTTTACTATTTCTTCCTTATTTATGATGGCGAAATTGCAGCCAGAGGAAAAATGGCGGTGATACGATGAAAAAAACCATACTAACGTCACTCATACTTCTTCTGATATCCAGTCCAGGATTCGCACTCACTGAAACATTCTTAATACAATCTATTGGCACCTCTGCAAAGATGATCGGCATTGGGAATATCGAAGGATTTGATTCCTCTTCCGCAAGCGTGTTTGAAAATCCTGCCAGCTTATATGCGGTGAAAACCCTCTCTGCTTCTGTATTCTCAACCACTTTTCTTGACGATGCCGGCTATTTCAACGCCTCCATAGGCTGGAATACTGGATATGGGAACGTTGCCATCGGGTTTATGCAGGCATCTGTTAACGGTATCCCCGATACAGGAATAGACCCATTCGGGGAAGTCACTCAAATCGGGGCCTTCAATTTTGAAGATTCTGTTGCAAAACTGGCCTATCAATATTCTCTCCTAGATCATATCCATCTTGGAGTGGGTGCCAGTTATTTTTCAAAAAGTCTTAAACAATTACAAGGAAATGGGTTTGGAATGGATGTGGGCATCTTCGGCACCTTTGATGCATTTGAAATTTCTGCCAGCATTAAGAATATCCTCAATCAGAACATTTCTTATACCGACGGCGGTGAAGATGAGTTTATTCCTATCCAAATTTTACTGGGCGGACGGTATAAACTTAATCAAATCGATGTATATGGACAACTAAAGCTCACAGAAAAAAATAATCGACTCACCTCTTCAGTCGGGTTAACCTATCGTCCCATAGATATATTCTATCTTTCTGCCGGATACAAAGAATTTACCGTACTCAACGAAATTCGAAACAATATCGTATTGGGTCTTGGTCTTGAACTCGGGTTACTCAATGTCTATTTCGCCTACGAAGATAGCGAAGTTTTCAAACAAGACAGTCAATACTATTTCTCCATTAGCATCAATAACCTCTAGATTTTTCCTGTCTACTGCCTGACATATTCTCAATAAGTTTAGTATACCCAATTGGTGGGCATAACGATTTCCAAGGAACATTAGTTCACAACAATGTGAGGTTTGGGAATTGGAGAAATTTAAACACTTTTGGGTCTCGTTTGGGACTCTGATATTAACAATGTTATTAATCGGGCAGACTGTTTGGGCATTTCCAAACACAGTCACCTTTCAAGCATTATTATCTGATGATAATACAGGCCTATTAAATGGTAGGTATACCGTTGTCTTAACGATTTATGATGAAAATAATACCGCACTTTGGATAGAA
>JABSQL010000131.1 GCA_013215865.1 Candidatus Margulisiibacteriota bacterium | reverse complement strand
CGCATTGCTTGCACTTATATCGTTGCCTCCCCATCGCTTTTCCGTTCTTGTAATAGCTTGTTTCTTGGCATTTTGGACAGTTCATATAACAGCTCCTTTTTGCTTCTATTATAATACACTATACTATTTTAGCAATCCCGATTCATAAAGCAGCGCAGGAAGAAGATTCTGAAATGGGGTTGAGGATTATTTACAAAGGATTACAAGATTTGGATGGTATTACTAAAGTTGATGACTCTATATTCTCAGAAATGACAGGTGTTTTACAGAGAGGTAAGAATTGTGGCTTGAAATCTACCCAAATTGCAGTGAGGCTGGTAATGATGCTCTTTACGGAACAAAAGCTAAAAGACGAAGGCAACCAAAACCCCACACTTGAGCAAGTGAAAGAAGCAATGAGTAAGTTATATCATCAAACCATCAGTGCCACCCATATGCGAAGAGAAGCATACAGAGACTATGGCATAAATAAATTAGGGGAAGATCCAGATTATAACCCTGAAAACGACACAGACGTCTTTCCACCTACAACAAGGGAAGACCTGGAATGCACAACAAAAAGGGACAAATTACTCAAAATGATGCAAGGGGTTCTTGCAGAAGAAAGAGCCCCTTTGGAAGAAAGAGCGGCGACATAAAGATTCAATCATGATGGGGCTGAAATTTAAGTCACCAAAGAACGATAAATCGACTCATAATCTGACACCGTATTCTCAAGCGCATGCTCTTGAACGATGGCCAGACTGTGTTCAGACATGGCCTGCCTAGCGGATTTATCCTTCAAAACCGTTACCATATGTTCTGAAAGTTGAGTGATATTTCTAGGTTCAAATAGATACCCATTTTTACCGGAATGAACCAACTCAGGAAGAGCGTATTTGTTGGCAGCAATTACAGGTAGCCCCGTTGCCAGTGCTTCCAGTGTTGTAATGCTCTGAAGCTCACAGATAGAGGGCATAATGAATACATCACCCAAGTTATACAAAAGCGGAAATTCATCATCATCTAAAAACCCCGGAAAAGTGACATGATCTTGTATGTTTAGGGTATGGGTTAGGGCCATTAAATTGTCTTTTTCACGGCCGTTACCCCCCACAATAAAGTGGGCATCAACAGATTTGAGAACATCTGGTATGGCATTAATAAAATCGTCCACACATTTTTCACCGCTAAGACGCCCTGCATATAACGCAATGGGCTTGTTTTGGGGAATGTTCAACCGTGACCGGAGTACATCGGCATTTTGGCCTGGCTTAAAGACCGACGTTTCCACGCCATTTGATACCGGACGACAGGGGGCAGTTAACCCGTTTTGAACCATTAAATCAATGGCTGTTTGAGTAGGGGAGGTTACAAAGTGACATTTGTTGTGAAACTTGGCAATAAAGGCCCAATTGAGCTTGACGATAAAGTTAAGAGAATTCATAAATCTCATTTTGGAAATAAACGTGGTGATATTTTCAGGAAGCCAATGGTTGGTGGCCACCGTGGGGATATTGTTTTTTCGGCAGTACTTTAGAACCGCCTTTCCAATGGGAAAAGGATTATGCAAATGCACAAGGTCGGGTTGAAATTCATCCAAAATCTTATTGATCTTCTTAGATGGGTTCCAGGCCAATCTATGGTCGTTTTTCGCGAGGGGGACAGGGTAGGCGCTCAGCCTGTGAATGGTACTTCCCTGATCTTCTTCTGTATAATCTGACCGGTCCTTGGACGGGGCAATGACATGAACCTCATGCCCTCTTTTTACCAGCGCCAACGTTAAATTGTGTTCTGCAACAGCACCCCCATCAATGAGGGGCCAATATGCTTCCGTTGCAATCACAATCTTCATCTTCTTTGGCATCCTTTTCAGTATATCAGGAAGCCATAAAGGAATGAATGGTTTCTTCGTAAATAGACAGCATTTTTTGAGATATGTGCTCAGTTTCGTAATCTTTAACACGTTCTAGGGCTTCTCTTTTCTTTTCTTCATAAAGCGATTGATCTGTCAGGAGTTTGATCGCTGCATCTGAAAAATCCTGAAGGGAGTCTTGGGTCAAAAATCCCCCACTTTGGTTTTCTAATACATCGCTTACGCCCATGGCATTGATACATACTGCGGGAACACCCATAGCAAACCCTTCAGTTATCGTTAGCCCTTGAGTCTCGGTTTTTGAGGGAAAAAGAAACAGTTCTGAAACAGAAAATGACCTATATACGTCATCATTACTCACATACCCGGAAAAAGTAATCGCCTCTCCGATACCCAATTG
>JABSQL010000130.1 GCA_013215865.1 Candidatus Margulisiibacteriota bacterium | reverse complement strand
GTGGCCCTATATACAAGCTTTTTTTCTCTTTCATCAGTTTCGGAACACTAGAGATGATATATTCATCAATTAAGGTCTGTACTCAGTATGTAAATTCGAGAGCTTTTCGGTTAAACCAGGGATAGATTGACCCCTTTGATATGAGAATGTACTGATTTTATCTAAATCTAACGTTTTTATCAAAGAAAAATTATAAGAAGTACTTGATCCACAATCACTTGCGCAGATTTTTTGAGGAGTTCTTGTTCCTTTATGGAAATTTGGCCTCGTAAAGTTGAAGTAGAGTCGGTACGACTCTACCTTCCTAAAGAAATCTTCTCGATCAGTAAACCTTGTCAGATCAAAAAACTCCTCTTCTATGAGTTGGTGCGAGCTTTCTACATCAGCTTGCGCATTGCAGTGTCCTGGCCTGATGTAGACATGGTTGGCCCTGTGCCGTTTCTCTATCATTTGAACAAATGGATTTGTTTCTATTCTCCTGGCTTGGCCGCTAAACTCTGATCCATTATCAGTTTGCACCGTAAGCTCTGATATATCAAAGGGTAAGTCGAGCTTTAATTCATCCAAAACGTAGTCAATCATTGTACAGGCATTCAGCCCAGAAAGTTCGTCAGAGTATCCCAAAAATAGCATTCCAGTTTTTGTCTCTCGTATAGTGTATTGAAATTTTGGTAAACCTAGGGGCTTGAGTTGCTCCCAATAATTCGGAATATCCGTTAAGTATTTAACATCCATTTGCATGTGAGCCATCGAGTGTCTCTTCGCTTTCACAGCTCTCATGTCCCTTCTTTTTTCGCGAACCTTCCTACGTCTTCGGGTAAGTCCATGAGATCGTATGACTCGTTGGATGGCACCAAGAGAGTAAGGTATGCCGTAGTGATACTTAATCCTTAGAGGTCCAAAGCATTTAGTCATTTGACGGATACTTATAATCTTTTCTTCCATTTCTGCAGGCATCTTATTTGGGATGTAATTAGGGCCCTGTCTTTTATCGATAAGCCCTTTTTTGCCCTCCTTTTGATATCTTACAAGCCAGATCTTCAAAGTATTTCTGGCGACTTTGAACCTTCTGGCTGCGGGCTTTATGCCTAATTCTTGAGCCGCAGATACCGCATCATGTTTAAATTCGAAAGGATACTCTTTACCCTTACCAACAGAATATGTAGAATAAGATTTACGCTCCATGATTTATCCTTTTTGTTTTGTTGTTATTACAATTTGATAGCTCATTTGGAGCGTTTTCTCTATTTATTTCTTTACATCCATCGGATACAAAGAGGTTACCCAAGCAAGTAGCCGTGATTTCTTCGACCGAAGGGACACGGTGAATTATCCTCTGGCTACTGGTTATTATAATACTGCCCTTGGAGGGGCATTGACCCAAACAAGTAGCCGTGACCCCTTCTCCCTCAGGGAACAGCGTTGAATTAAAGGGTTTTACTTCTGTTGAGCGCGTATTTCCTTCTCTAACGCCTGAATTGTACGTATTAGCTTCGAAAAGCACCTTGGACTGAAACATGGTATGACCTCCAGTTTTAGGGGGTCAAACTTTCCCTGTTTAGTTCGAAAGCTAAAAAAAACTTAATCATACATTAATATTCTTATATTAGAATAGAACTATAAAAAAAACGAACCCCT
>JABSQL010000013.1 GCA_013215865.1 Candidatus Margulisiibacteriota bacterium | reverse complement strand
TGACAACATGAGACATATCGGTTAAAATCAGTTCACTGATTTTATATGGTTGAAATCGGAGTGAGTGGGAGAAAGTTATGTGTGATTGCCCTTCATCAGGCCACCGAGGTTTCTAATGGATTTTTCGTGGACCGATGACCAACATAAGTTATATACCCAGGCCCGAAAATTTGCTTTAGACCATTTAAATGCACCCATCATCCCTTCAGGACCCATACACCCTTTTCCTCTAGAAAAATGGCGACAATGTGGCAAGTTCGGGTTATTGGGCCTTACTATACCCAAACCAGATGGGCTGGGGTTAGATATCCTCACGTCTGCCCTTGTGTTTGAGGCCTTTGGGCAAGAATGCCCAGACAGAGGCCTATTATTCGCCGCCGGTGCCCATTTATTTGCCGCGACCATGCCTATTTCTGAATTCGGAACCGATCACCTTAAAAAAAATGTCTTATCTGACCTCGCATCTGGGAAGAAAATAGCGGCCAATGCTATTTCTGAACACCAAGCAGGGTCTGATGTATTGGCGATTCAAATGACCGCAGACAAAACAGAGGGCGGATATATTCTTAACGGTGAAAAATCTTTTGTGACGAATGGACCCATTGCAGATGTGGTGGTCGTATATGCTGTTACCAACCCCAAGGCCGGTTATTTGGGTATTACGGGGTTTGCCGTTGAATCTAAAGAACCCGGTGTAGAACTGGGGAAAGCTTTTGGAAAAATGGGGCTCAATACCACTCAAGGTGGATACATCACCTTTAAAGATTGATTTGTGCCAGATATGCATATTTTAGGGAAAGAAGGGCAGGGGGCAGAAATTTTTAAACAATCTATGGAATGGGAACGGGCGGCTCTTTTTGCCTTTTATGTGGGCATGATGGACCGGCAGCTCACCAAAGCACTCACCTTCACCCAACACCGCAAACAATTTGGGAAAAGCCTTATTAAACACCAAGCCGTGGGGCATCGTATTGCAAATATGAAACTTCGTTTAGAGCAATCTCGATTGCTACTTTATAAAGCGTGTTGGTCCATAGACCAAGGAGAATTGTCCCCGATTCATGTGAATCTTTCCAAGTTATCTGTCAGTGAATCTGCGATACAGTCGAGCTTAGATGCCATCCATTTATTTGGGGGAGAGGGGTATAAAACAGACCAGGAGATGGAGTCCATGTTAAGAGATGCCATACCCGCTACGTTGTTTTCAGGTACTTCGGAAATCCAACGGGATTTAATTGTGAACGCATTATGTCTGAACTAATGCTTCATCATCATGTTCAAGAACGGGCCACATCCCATCCGGACGCATTGGCTGTAGTAGGTTCTTGCCATGCCATGACCTATCAAATGTTGGATGACACGGCCAATCAAATGGCCCATATATTAATCGAAAAAGGTGTAAAATCCGGAGATCGGGTGGGAATTTGGGCCCATAAATCCGTTGATGTAGTGGCTATGATGCAGGCCATCCTTCGCATTGGGGCCGTATATGTTCCCCTGGACCCATCAAGTCCTTTCAGCCGGATGAACACCGTATTGATAGATTGTGATCTCGCTCTTTTGGTGACCACACACATATTGTTAGGAGACAAAACTGTTCTGGTTCCAACTTTATTTCTCTCAAATCTAACGGACCGGTCTCATCCGTGGGACTCTTTCCCCACCTCACCACCGGCTGTTGAAGTAACAATTACATTAGATACCATGGCTTATATTTTATACACATCCGGTTCCACAGGGACCCCAAAGGGCGTGTGTATTAGTCATGGCAATGCGTTGGCATTTGTTAAATGGGCAGTAGATAGGCTCAAAATCACATCCACAGATAGATTGGCCAATCATGCGCCCTTTCATTTTGATTTGTCTGTATTTGATATATATGCAGCGTTTATGAGTGGGGCTAGTATGCATATCATCGAAGAGAGTATGGCCTATATTCCAGATAAACTGGTGGCCTTTATTCAAGAACATGACATTACCACCTGGTACTCTGTCCCTTCTGTGCTCATTATGATGATGATAGATGGTTCGCTTCTAGAATCAGACCTTCCCACCCTCAGAAATTTGATTTTTGCAGGCGAGCCTTTTCCGCCGGTATATTTAAAGACATTAGTAGACAGTTGGTACCCAAAAGTGAAGTTTTTTAACTTTTATGGGCCGACAGAGACCAATGTATGCACCTATTTTGAAGTAACAGACAAAGAGGATCTCTCCACCCCTATTCCCATAGGTAAAATCTGTTCTGGTAACAAGGGAATGATATCTAAGGAAAATACCTTGGTCGTTTCAGGGCCCACGGTGATGTTGGGGTATTGGGGGAAACCCTCTCAAGACAAGAAACCCTATTTTACGGGCGACCGGGTGAGTATTAGAAAAGAGGGTCAGTATATGTATTTAGGGAGATTGGATGACATGGTGAAGGTAAGGGGACACCGTATTGAGTTGGGAGATATTGATGCCGTTTTGACCCAGCACCCCAAGATTCGGGCCTGTGTATCTGCGGTGGTGGGAAGTGGCCTTCAAGCCCGGATTATAGCATTTGTGGTGGGAAAATCTTCTACTGGGGCCCCATCTCTAATTGAAATTAAGCAACATTGTGCGGCCCATTTGCCCCGGTCCATGATTGTGGACAAGCTGGTAGAGGTGTCGCAAATACCCATTACATCCACCGGTAAATACAATCGTCGCAAGTTAGTGGAACAGCATATATCCGATCAAGAATCTCATATCAAGGAGTCTACTTATGGAATTAGAAAACGTTTGTAATCAACTGAAAGACTATATTTCAGAAGATATTTTGGAGGGGAAATCTATGGGGTTAACCCCTACAACCCCACTATTGGAATGGGGGATTATTAATTCATTGGAAATTGTACGACTGTCTAACTTTGTTAAAACATCGATGGGAGTTGACATACCCTCTGAAAAACTGGTGGCAGAGAACCTGGAAACCATCGAAACGATTGGGAAAATGGTTTTGGACTTGCAAAAGGAAATGGTATGAGTTTAGAGCCCATAGCGATAGTGGGAATAGGGCTGAGATTCCCTGGAGCCAGTACACCTGAAGATTTTTGGCAACTTCTCAAAAAGGGTAAAGATTGTATTTCTGACCGCCCCAACACTCGATCGTCTTTTGAATCTTATATTGACT
>JABSQL010000129.1 GCA_013215865.1 Candidatus Margulisiibacteriota bacterium | reverse complement strand
TACTCATACATTAGTTTTAACCTTCTCATTTCAAATAAAAATAATAACAATCCTACATTAAATGCAACTGCATTTCGAATGATGGCACCCATATTTCCAGGATCGGATACCCCATCTAAAATGACCGCTGTTATGAACATGTCCAGCACATTTCCAATATCCCACTGGGGTCTTTTTACGACCGCAACCATTCCTTGAAAAGATTGAACATCCACTATCTGGCCTAACAAGCCTTGTTTAACCGTGAAAACATTTTTCCATTTTTCATCTATAGCACTAACGTGGTTCTCATCAACCAGGAGATTCACCATATTTTCAGGTTGATATGCACATATTTCTTGAATCACCTTTGGGGTTTCAACGACAAAAGTGTCTTGTTTCTTTCTAAAGCGAGAATCTGAAATGAACCGCTTGATAAACGTGAGTTTGGAATTCGTTAAGCTGAGAATCATAGAGTGTTCAATAGAACAACCGCCTTGGCAGAAATTCCCAATTCTTCCCCTTCATACCCCAGTTTCTCAGTAGTGGTTGCTTTGACCCCGACCTGATCTATGTTGATATTCATTCGATGTGCCAATGTCTGTCTAATATCCGTGATATAGGGTTGTAGCTTTGGTTTTTGAGCGACGATGACACTATCGATATTTGCGATACAATATCCTTTTGATTTAATGGTGTCTGTGACGGTATCCAATAGGGTTAAACTTGATATATCTTTGTATTTTGAATCTGTATCTGGAAAAAAATCACCAATAGACCCCAAGGCCAATGCGCCCAACAACGCATCCATAATAGTATGGGTTAATACGTCTGCATCTGAATGCCCCAAAAGCCCTTTTTTGTGGGGAATGGTCACCCCTCCTAAAATAAGAGACCTTCCTTCAACCAACTGATGCGCATCAAATCCGATTCCAATTCTCATCTCATCACCCCAATGCAATCGCCCCGACAACCGCCAAATAAAACAACCCAATCAAACATGCCAAGGCAAGAATAGGCAGGCAAGAAATCAGGACTCCCCTACCAAAAGAAATACAATATACTGCTTTCAGGGTCTCAATTTGCAAATAAAACATAGCACATATTAAAATGATCTTTATAAATCCACTGATAAAAATACCGCCCGGAAAATTAGAAAATAGAATCTCTATGGGCACCGTTAGAAGAGTGGGCATCAATGTCATTGTCGTCCATTTGAAAAGGCGGTAACTGGCACCTTTGTGTCCCAAAATCTGGGCGGCAAAATCATAAATAACGCTCTGCATAATAAGGTAAAGCCCAAGCCCCAAGAATATACAGACAAACCCCAAAATAAGAAGTGTTACACTTCTAAAAACACCGATGCTAATCGCACTTGATATACTGGCCAGTATGAGCACCAACAATGCTTCCCAAGTAGGCGCTTTCTCCGACGATAGTGTTCGTATGGGATGGGTGATGTATGATTTTAAAAGAGACATTTTATTGGATTGATAATCCCATTGACTGTGACATCATCGCCTTCTGAATACTGGTGCCAATCATTGATTGAATAAAGGGCAAAAACTGAAAAATATTGAGTCGATTTCCATGAATCACATGCGGTTTTCCTTCTATACCTGCCAATTCTCCCGCATATAATATGGCGAGAGACAGTC
>JABSQL010000128.1 GCA_013215865.1 Candidatus Margulisiibacteriota bacterium | reverse complement strand
TACAGAAACAGACTGATATGTATTGGCCTTGTCTTCTCCCTATTTAAAACTCTTAGAAACGGTTACACCCCACTTGATAGACGGAAATCCACTTTTATCTCTCACCAAGGGACTCCGGTCAGAAGACCCCATCTTTATTTCCGATTATTTATCGCAAACTTTGGGAAATAAAACACCCATTGCCGTTTTATCGGGACCCAACTTGGCTTTAGAAATTGCAAAAAAGCAGCCTTCTGCTACGGTTATTGCATCCAAAGATGTATCTGTCGCCACCCATTTTCAAAACCTCCTGAGCAATGGGTACTTTAGAGTCTACCGATCTTCAGATATGAGGGGTGTGGAACTGGGAGGGGTTTTGAAAAACATAATGGCCATTGCAGCCGGAATCGTAGATGGATTACAATTAGGGCATAATGCAAAAGCCGCTTTAATGGCAAGAGGACTACAAGAAATGATTCGGTTTGGAACCGCTTTTGGGGCAGAATCTCATACTTTTTCTGGCCTTTCTGGTTTAGGTGACTTGATTGCAACCTGCGAGTCACCTTTGTCTCGGAACAGAACGGTTGGAGAAGCCCTGTCCAAAACACAGGATATCCCAGCTTACTTAAGTTCTTTAACAGTGACAGCTGAAGGCATCAACACCGCAAAAAATGTGTGGAAAATTGCCCAGGATCAACAGATCGATATGCCCATCACGGAAGCACTTTTTGGTGTACTGGTGCATGGTCATTCACCGCGAAAATCTATTGAATCTCTCATGAACAGAACCCTAAAGTCTGAACAGTGAAAAAAGAACTTTCATATAAACAACCCTTGGTTTTGTTTAAACTCATCGGAGATCTACTACTCATTCCCATCAGTTTTATCCTTGCTTATTCCTTTAAATTTAAAATTGGCTGGCTATTATTTCATGTATTCTCCTATGAAGGCCTGAGTATATACACCCATGCACAGATAGAACCTTACATGAACATGATGGGGATCATCATGTTGATTTGGGTATCTGTATTTTACGTCATTGGAATGTATGACCCCTTTTATGGTCTGATGCCAGAAGTAGATGAATGGATTCGTATTGTGAAAGGGGTGACCATCGGAACCATTTTTATCATGGCCCTTTCTTTTATACATCCTGCTTTTCCAGGTTCTAGATATGTTCTAATCTATTCTTGGGCCATTAATATCGTACTCATTTCTATCCATCGATATCTGATCTTTCGATTTGAAATTCATATGATTCGGCGCGGAAAAACCACCAAGAAAACAGTGGTCATTGGGTCAGATGATGTGGGACAAGATGTGGCAGAAAAAATGATTTTATATCCCAGCTTAGGACTCACATATGTGGGTACTTTAGACACAGAAATCCCAGAAAATATTCATTATCACCTTCAAGACCGATTTAACTTATTTGGAGAACCTAAAGATTATCTCTCACTTTTCGAAAAAGGAAAAGTTGATGCCGTATTTATCACAAAAAAACATCTCGACCCTTCTTTTATCACTCAACTGATTGCAGACTGTCATCAATTTAAAATCGAGTTACGGGTGTTATCTGATTTGTCTTCCCTACCTCATTTGAACTATGGAATCGATTTGTTCGATGGACTTGTCTTTTTTAACCATCGAAAACCCAACCTGCCCAAGCTCAGCCTGTTTTTCAAAAGGATCATGGATATTCTGATTTCTGCAAGTTTATTGATTTTGTTATCTCCTGTATTTCTCACTTTGATAATTATTTTAAAATTAACAACAAAAGATTCTGTTTTTTACACCCAAGAACGGGTGACCCAATATGATCGTCATTTCAATATGTACAAATTTCGGTCGATGGTGAGCCAATCAGAGTCGAAATCCGGACCTATGTTAATGGATGATGCCACTGATGCCCAATTTACCCCATTGGGACAGTTTTTACGTAAAACATCCCTCGATGAAATACCTCAGATTCTAAATGTCTTAAAAGGAGACATGAGCATCGTGGGTCCACGCCCTGAACGACCCTATTTTGTTGATAAATTTGAAGAAATTATTCCTTATTACCGAAACCGTCATGACCTAAAAAGCGGCATTACAGGCTGGGCCCAAATTAATGGTCGCTCTTTTCTCACCAAACGCCCCGCACACAAGGTAAGATATGATTTATATTATATTCATAATTGGTCTCTCGTCCTGGATATTAAAATACTCCTCAAGACCATCCTTGTTGTAATGACGAAGCAAGATGCATACTGATGACTGCATACCTCCTATTTGGTGGTACGTTTAATCCATTTCATCTTGGACATCTTGCAGTGATACATGCCGCTAGAGATGTGTTTCCTCATGCACAATGTGTTCTTATCCCCAACTTTCAGCCTCCTCACAAGGACAAATTATCCATCGCACCCAAACATCGTCATCAAATGCTTCATATTGTTTGCAAGCAATATGGCTTTCAATTATCAGATATAGAAACCAACAGAAAAGGGGTGTCTTGGACCATTGATACTGTTCAAGAGTGGCGAAAAAACAATCCCACCTCCCCCCTTAAACTAGTCATTGGGTCTGATAGTTTTTTATCT
>JABSQL010000127.1 GCA_013215865.1 Candidatus Margulisiibacteriota bacterium | reverse complement strand
GCTATATAACATCTTACCCCTCCAAGGCATTCAGCACTCTTATGGTTTATATTTAACCGCGTCTATCTTGGTGTCATGCGTTCAAATTAATCTCATTTTGGCCATATTTAATTTATTTCCGATTCCGCCTTTGGATGGCTCTCGTGTGCTGATGAATTTTTTACCTCCTGACCTACAATCAAAGCTGGCCCGACTTGAACCTTATGGGTTTGTGATTATATTGGTGCTTGCTTATTTGGGCCTGTTTCAATTTTTGTTTATGTGGATATTAACCCCTCTAATGCATTTATTGCTATGAAGTACATCATAGATGGGTATAATGTCATTGGAAAACTCAATCATATTGACTTATCAGATCCAGAAAAAGAAACAAAATTTTTAAACTATCTACTTCACGCTAAACGCCCTAAAGATATGATGACAATTGTATTTGATGGACACAGAGATTATTCTGTTTATGGGGATCGACATACTTCTGGTCAACTGACCGCCATCTTTACCCCCCCTGACCAAACTGCAGATGACTATATCAAGTCATATTGTTCAGATCTCAAACAAAAAACAGGTATCTTGGTCATTAGTTCAGACCGAGATATTCTTCTTCATTCGAAGCATCTTCATATAAATAATGTGACTTCAGAGGCATTTATTAAATCTCTTGTTATTCCTAAAGAAACGTTAGAAATGAAACCCCCTCCCACTCATACAGATACATCCTATTGGCTCAATCGGTTTAGAGATTCTTAATGGTTCTAAGGGAACTTTTTTTAAGTCGGCTTTGATATGTGGTCCCTTTGGCCGTTATTAAGCACGTTCTCTTTTTGGATGTCAGGGTTAACTCTATTTTAAAGTATTCTTTGGGGTAAAATGGCCCTAAACGGTCTGCCCATTCTACAAAAATAAGGGCGTCTTGTTGGTTGAAATAGGTGTCGAGATCTAAATAATGAATCGCATCCACGGTATCCATTCGGTATAGATCCATGTGGTAGATAGGGAATGCATGGTCATAGTGGTGTATGAGGGTAAATGTAGGAGATGACACCGGAGATGAGGATCCAATAGAGTGAACAATTTCAGACACGAGGGTTGTTTTTCCGCTACCAAGACCACCATGGAGCATGACCCGGTCTCCTGGCTGGAGGAGTTTCTTAATATCCGACAATACAGTCATAAAGTGTTTGGACATCTTTTTCAAGAACAGGATGAACAAATCTAGATGCTATGTCAACCAGCGGTTTCAAGACAAAGGAGCGTTCATGAACAAACGGATGAGGTATGGTAAGCCCCTCTACACAAACAATATCGACACCATAAAACAGAATATCGATATCGATTGTACGGGGCTCATAGGTTCCTTTTGAGGTTCGGCCCAATTCTCTTTCTATATTTTGGGTTTCCCTGAGAAGTTCTTTGGGATTTAAACCACACTCAATTTCAAGAGCAGCATTAATATAGTCTGGGGCAGGCCTGTTATTTTCCGGTTTGGTTTCATAGAACTTTGAGATTTTTAAAACTGTTATAGAGTCATGTTTACTCAGGAGGTCGATGGCCTCATTAATAAAGTGAGTTCTATCTCCGATATTTGATCCCAATCCAATATAGATATTGTTCATCATTATGCACTATTTACAGCGCTCATTACCTGCATGGCTTTCAAATGATCCCCGACATCATGTACCCGAATAAACTGAACACCACTCATGACAGCCATTACATGAGACACCAGTGTTCCCACACTTCTATTATCCACACTATCTCCCGTTATTTCACCAATAAACGATTTTTTAGATGTACCCATAAGGATGGGATATCCCAGTGATTGGAGTTCGTTTGCATACTTGATTAATTTCAAGTTATCCTGCAATCGTTTCCCAAACCCAATTCCAGGATCCAAGATAAGGTTCTTAATTCCAACATTACTGGCACGATCTACTGCTGCCTTTAATCCGTCTTTCACTTCTTGAATCACATTTTTATAGTTTGGATTCACCTGCATATTTTCAGGCGTTCCTTTCATATGCATAAGAACCACGGGTTTTTGATATTTTGCCAAGACAGTTGGCATATTTTGATCAAAAGTAAGTGCAGAGATGTCGTTTATAAGGTCAACGCCATTTGACAACCCAAATTCAGCAACACTGGCATGATAGGTATCCAATGATAATGGTTTTGAAAAGTGCTTTTTGTATTGAGTGAGTAACGGTCTAAGCCGCTTCATTTCTTGTTCATCTGTTATGCGTTCAGAACCCGGTCTTGAAGATTGGGCACCCATGTCGATAATGTCCGCCCCTTCTTTTACCAGCTTCTCTATTTGGATCAGGGTATCATCTAATTTCAAAAACCGACCTCCATCCGAAAAAGAATCTGGTGTTATATTCACCACGCCCATAATATAGGGTCGACTAAAATCAAAGGAATCTGTGCCTATTTTGATCGGTTTCATTGTGTTTCCAGTATAACACAGGATATTCGTTCAGTTTGGCAAATCATTTGACGAAATGCATATCATTTTGGAAAATCATTTGACTAAATGATACTATTGATGTCATATTTACGTTTATGGTTGCCAATGAATCAAATTATCAATATCTATTCCGTCTTCATGAAGCGGCCTTAAAGGGTATTCAAAAATATAGTCGCAAGCGGTACCTATACAACCACGTCAACCCAAAAATAGGAAAACATTTTCTTGGCATTATGGGATTACGAGGTGTTGGAAAATCGATACTATTAAAGCAGTGGGCAAGTGAATTGCCGAATTCACTATATATATCCATAGACACATTAGAAGATGTTTCCATATTTGAGCTCATTAAAACCCTATCAGAGTCATTTGGGATCACATCCTTTTTATTGGATGAAATTCACTATTACAAAAATATTAATGCAGACCTGAAAAAAATATATGATCTCCTAGAGGTAAAAATCATATTCACAAGCTCCGTTGCTCTGGCAATGCACGATACCGCTCATGATTTATCGAGAAGAGTAAAATTAGAAACAATATATCCCTTCTCATATGGTGAGTACTTATATTTTAAACAAGAAATATCTCTACCCACTCTAAGTCTCGAAGAAATTCTGGCATATAAAACAACACCGCATTTACAAAGTGGATATGAAATGGATACCTATTTACAAGGTGGAAATATGCCGTTCGCTTTAGAAGAACCAGATATGCTACCCTTATTAAAAAACATTCTAAATACCATTATTGAGAAGGATATTCCAAGAATTCATACGCTTAATACAAGCGAACTAACAGACATTCATAAGTGCGTTGAGTTTATTGGATTATCTGGAATAGATGGCATAAACTATACAAGCATTTCAAAAAATCTAAAGATTACCAAATATAAGGCAGAGCAATATATCAATTTATTATGCAAGGCATTTGTTCTTCATCGATTGCGACCTAAGGGAACAAACGTCACTCAAGAACCCAAAATATTGATGCAGCTTCCGTTTCGATTACTTTATTCCCACTATGAAGATTCCATTGGGGCAATCCGTGAAGATTTTACTGTTGATATGCTTCAATCTGCAGGTAACGAGATATATTATCTCAAAAGCACAAGAGGCTCTAAGACACCTGACTTTCTAATCTGCCACAATAAAAAAAATATTGTGATAGAAGTGGGAGGAAAAACAAAAGGAAGAACGCAATTCAAAAATATTAAATACGATGAAAAGTATATTTTTTCTCATGATACAAAGGTAGATAACATCAGACGCCCCCTATTCTTGCTTGGATTTCTCAGGTAACGAACCATGTTACAATTAATTCATGATTTCCTATTATCCCCATAAAATTAAAGAGAAAGCCCTTAGCTATCTGCATAAAATCATCCACCGTTTTTCAAGCGGACCTGGTTTCCGCCATGGTGCCTTTACGAAACAATTTGAATTTAAAGATAAACTAGTCTTGGCATTTTGGGACCCCCGATTGGTCCATCTGGGAGATCAACTCTTTCACACAGAGTTGGTACGTACCTGCCTAGCAAATAATATTCACGTCACTACTATCGGGCCCACACCCCTCGCTGACTATTTCAAAGCATTGGGGTCAGACTATTACACCTTAGCAGATTGCCCGCCAGCCATATTTGATGGCGCCGTCATTATTTCGAAAGATGACATGGTACATCAATGTAAACTCAAAAGTGCATCAAATGGATATTTCGTAGGCATCAATTATTGGCATTTAGAAGGAACAGACCCCATCATGAACCTTCTTACCCAAACGATCACCAAAATATTGAACGATCATCTTAATTCCTCCCTAAAAACAAACGCCTCAAATTTAGAAATAACACCCTTAGCTGTCACACAATCTCCTCCTGATGCAAATTGGCTGAATACCCTCCAACAGATACGTCAGCCCGTTTATCTTTACAATAATTTTGCTACATCAAATATATTCAGTGCCATGTCCAGGCAAACAGAAATGATGCAACTCATCAAGGATATTAAAAAAGAACATCGTGCCGCAATTGTTTATATTGGCAGTGCCAGTGAAGCCAAAATATCCATTGGAGATACCTCTTTTATTGATCT
>JABSQL010000126.1 GCA_013215865.1 Candidatus Margulisiibacteriota bacterium | reverse complement strand
GAGTGGTCGGGACTATAATCCCAAAGATATCAATAGCCCTGTATTTGAAACCATTCGTAAAGACCCCATTTATAGCAGTTTGCCTTCAGATGTATTACTTGGAGAACCTAAATTTGACACCCGTTACGCATTTAAAATTCAAGGTCAATTAGATGATAAATTGTCTGTGGACTACAATGTCTCTCAAGAACCTGACTTTCCTTCTCAATTTGATATCAAAGTTAAATATGATAAACATACCCTTAAGTTTGGAGAATTTGATACTGGCTATCAAAATGGAGAGCTTGTGAGTGTCGGGAAAAGCATTGATGGTGTGGAATACGATGTGTATACAGACGCATGGTCATATAAAGTGACACAGGGTAAAGAAAGAACCCAAATTAAGTCCGCGCTTACCAACGGAAACGGTACTAACACTATTAGTCTCAGCCGGTTTGTATTAGAGGGAAGCGTACGGGTGTGGGTAAATAACCGATCACAGTCTGAAGGTACAAATTATTCAGTGGACTATATCAATGGCAAGATCACTTTTTTGGATGGCCCCAAGGGACCTGAAGTTCTCATCAAAATTGTGTATGAAATCAATAACCCTATCCAGGATTTTCTCCCTGTCCAATCTCGAAAAAACTTTCTTGCAACCCAATACAAATGGGAATCCAAGGCGGTCCCTTATTATGAAAAACAAAAGCAGTCGATCAATGAAACGCTTTGGCCAAGTACATCAACGGAGAATGTCACTGTAGAAAAAGAGTCGATCAAATTCACTCTCTCTCAAATTCCCGTTATTTTAGGATCCGAGGTCGTAAAAATAAATGGGCGGATGCTCAAAAACCGAAGGGATTATATCGTAAGGCACCGAAAAGGACATCTATATCTACAAAATATTTCTCTGAAACCGACTGACAAACTAGACATCTCTTACCAATATTATTTAACGGAAGAAGTTACAGACAGCATTTTAGCAGAAGATAGTATTGGCCCATACAATTTAAGTCAGAGCCCTGTCATGGTTGGATCTGTGATTGTTGAATTAAATGCTTTTGAAGTAGAAGAAGGCCGTGATTATATTGTTGATTATGACAAAGGCCGGATCTTTTTCAACTACAAAATAAAAAAACCCACTCGCCTTACAGTTTCTTATAAAGCGGTACGCACCGACCTCATAACACCTCCCCAAAAAGAATCTCCTTTGAAAATAGGGGTTGTGTATTTAAATGAATCAGCCAGTCAAGAAGAAGAAGATTTTTTGGTTCGCGTTGCCACAGAAAACATAACCGCTGTAAGTGCCACCTTTTTCACTGCAAGCAACCCCATAGTCCCCTCAAAAGGCATTACATTAGTCGCCAGTGGCATTGTCATCCCCACTTCGGGTTATGTAATTGAGAACGCGCATAAGGGCCAAATTCGGGTAATATCCGGCCTCATTCCAACCAATATTAGTTATTCATATAGCCGAAGTTCTCGTTCAGAATATACATTTCAGGGTTTAGATGGGTATGGAAACCAATATTATTCCTCTGATTCCCAATTTAATCTTGTAAATACACCCGTGAAGTTTAATGGCTTTAAAGAGAGTGGTGGATATGTTTCTGTTTGGGGAGGGGCATATTCTCAGGAAACCCGGCTAGTAGAAGGGTTAGACTATGAGATTGATTATGGCGATAATGGCCAAACTACCCGCATACGATTTATGCTGCCCAAAGACAATATTGGATCTCAACTAAAAGAGTACCCCCATTCTGGCACCCGAATCAAGTTGAATTATTTTTATATTCCCGCATCATCCTCAGACCTTGGTAGTTTTAATCAGTCCATGATTGGCATTAATGTTCATAATAAACTTTCTAGAAATTGGAGTATTGATACAGAATTTGCAGAAACAGCCCACAACTTTAATAAATCAAGAACAGCATCCAGCAAAACACTTTCTGGAACAGGTGTAGATAATGACTCTTACGCTCTGCAGGCGAATATTGTGGAAGGCTCAGAGTCTGTTTTCATAAATGATGTGTTGTTATCAAAAGACACCGATTATTTCGTGAACTATGGAAAAGGAGAAGTCAGATTTCGGAATATCACTCCAAGCGCCACAGACGTTATCAAAGCAGATTATGAAATATTTGATACCACCACCAACAGCGGAGAGGTAAACTCTGGTTTTGGATATAAAATCCGTACAGATTATGTTACAGACACTTTTACTTTTGGGGCTCATATGAAAAATTTAGACCGCACCTTTACACCTGTCGGTGCATTATTAGATTCTAAAGGTGCCTTCGTCTATGGTACAAATGCAGAATGGCGATTAAAAAATGCACAGTCCGTCGGCGTTGATTATATGCATAGAGAAACATTTCAAGGCTTAAATGATAATAATGAAGCGGTGAATTTGAATAGAGATGATATCCAAGCAAAAGCCACCTTGTTTTTGCTAGAAAATTTAATTGAAACCCATCACGTGTTGAATGTATCCCAAGAAGTACAAGACCCTTTCAGTCTCACTGCGACAGGCAATGTCCATGCTGTTGACACCCTCACAACAGAGTACCAAACCAGTGCATATTTTGGGCCTGAAACATTTAGGTCTAGGTTGTCTGGAAAATATGCGTTACAGAAATCTGATATTGTGGACCGTGTCAATGAAACGGAAGGTTTAACACGTCAGCTTGGTTTTGAAAATCAATGGTCACCCAAAAAGTTTATGGGCCTATACCATTTTTCTGTAAAATCCTATCTCAATAAACTTCATTCCAAGGGTAAATCTAATAACACAGCTCTGGGTTTTCAAAATAGAGAGAACTTGGGTTTCAATACGGAGATCATGCCATTTCCAACACTCTCTGGACATTTGAATGTAGATTATAGAAATTTTGAAAAGCAAGCAAATGCTGACTCTCCCATAGACCGTCAAAGCCTTCAAAATACAGACTACGGCATGGGTTATAGGCCCTATTCCTGGTTAGACATGAGCTTTGGTTTCGTACATAGCGAATCTGAGAGTTCATTACTTGGGCAAAGAGGTCCTGTGAATGAGAGAACTACTTTTGGTGTTAATCGCTTTATTCCTTATTCGGCTATACGCTCAACAGACATCGGAATATTAGAGTTTCTATCAAGACCCCTCAGAGGGTCTAGCATGGGATTTGGTCAGTCTTATATCATCACCCAGTCTAACAATGATAAACATACTTTCAAACAACTTTCTGAAAATATGCGCTTCAGTGGGTTTGAACCTATTTCAGGGTTAAGGTTGGAATCTTTTACGCTGTCAACGGGTCATTCCAACTTAAATGACACCGTTCAGAGCGGCATTGTAACGAGTAATTATTCTCAGTCTAATGGGAGTCAGGCAGATGCAAAGGTAACGGTGAGACCGCGCATACCTATTTTGAATCTTTTTTCTTATGGATATACATTTTCAAGCAAAAAGGAGCTCAGAATGAGTTCTCAAAATCTCAATACGGGGACAGCCAATATAACCACCAAGTCCTTTGATGACCAATCCAACGGCCAAGAGCTGACGTTTAGTCCTGGTTCTATTGGAATTTTTGGTTTAAATTTAGGTTCTTTTGGTGCATCATATAGCAATCAGTCTCAATTCAGAATAGACAATGACACTACTGAGTCCCTTATTCCATCTATACCAAGTACATCCACGACAAATACCAGTTTAGAAAATTTCAACACCAATAAAAACACCTACAATTTAAACTATTCGCCCAAATCGTGGTTCACCACAACAGCCACTATCACTGATTCTTTTGAATACTACTCCAGAAACAGAAATCCCTCCGTTACGGGCACTGTTCTGAATCAATCTTTTGGAGATTCTTATGGTGCAACTTACACGCCGTTTTCTTTTATCAGCTTTTCAGGATCATATGTGACGGGAATGTCTGTCCAAAATAAAACAGACGTACCTGGGGTCCCTTTTTCAAATGTAGCAAATGTGAGTACAGAATTTTTACAGAATATTTCCATTAACCGAAAAGGAAGTACGTCCTACAGGCCCATCCGCTTTTTATCATTAACAGGTAGCCACGAAAACAATGTAAATAGTCAACTGTATCGGACCACTTCCACTGCGTTTAATTCTTTCAGGCAAATTATTACAAGCTATGGCGGAGGGCTTCACCCTATTTCGAATATGAGCATGACATATACATATGGATTTAAAGAAACATTTCAAGATGCTATTTTTCAAGGTGATGGTACCAAAGAAGTCTGGACTTTTGGCTATACCCCCATTAAAACCCCTAACTTTGATGTAAATATCACATTTTCAAAAGAGGATAATAAAGGTACTGGGCTTAACTTTTTGGATTTGGATGAAAGCAAACAAGGGTCCAATGAACGTATCCCCATTCGTGTTAGGCAACGTGATGATATGGTCATCTTAGGTTCATTAAGTATCAATATCAATTTTCCTCTTTCAAATTCCCCTTATCTTGATAAATTGGTTATTACAGGAGAGGGTCAATGGAAAAAGATTTCAGACCGAATCGGATCTTCTAATAGTTATGATGTTTCCGGGTTCTTGATTAAAATGACATTGTTCATGTAATGGAGCTGCGATAGAATGTGGGTATGCGTTTTATACTGTGTATAACGTTGGTTTTAAAATTGAGCGTTTTGCTATTCGCACTTCCAAGTACCCAAACACAGAAGGATATTCAGTTATTTTTTAATAAGACCCCTATCGAGCTTGATACTCCGGCTTTAATTCGAGAAGATACGTACATGATTCCCATCAAAGATATACTCTCTTCCCTTAAAGGTTCATTATCTTATTCTAGGCGGTTGAATGCCTATATCGTTTCTATTACTGATCAGTATGAATTTGTCATTGTCCCAAACGCGAAAGATTTTTTATTCAACGGTCAATCAAGGTCTTTTAAAAATGCTCCGGTAGAATATCAACATACTCTTTATGTTCCCATCAAGGCATTTTTGTCGTTATTGAATTACACATTATCTCAAAAAGGAAATGAAATTTCTATTGTAAAGAGTTCCCATTTTAAAGCACATATCCGTAAACCATCTTCAAAACCTCAGAACCAACCCTCCACACATTTTGTTATTCATGACATTCACCAGTCTATCAAAAATGGCAGACAAACGGTTTTGATTAAATCTAGCGGCACCCTGTCTCCAGCTATTTGGTCTGCTCAAAACCCTCCTAGGCTTATCATTGATTTTAAAGGATCTATATGTAAACTGAACCCAATTTACTGGTCATCATCAAGCGTATATGGAAAAATACGAACATCTCAACTGTCTCACACACCCCTATTCACCCGTTTGGTATTTGATTTACATGAGGATACCCTGTTTTCAAAAAATCTTTCACAAAATGGCAGGGAATTTGAAATTAGTTTTCCACTTACAACAGCCACTCCCCCAGCAACACCTAAGTCATCCTCCAAGGCTATTCACTTGTTGAAGGGAAAAACCATTTATTTAGACCCTGGTCATGGAGGGTACGATCCTGGTGCGATTGGATATAGAGGTGAAAAAGAAAAAGAACACACGCTGGATATATCCCAAAGGCTTGAAGCATTGTTAAAATCAGGCGGTGCACGGGTAATAATGGCAAGAAAAAATGATTCAAACCCCACCCTGGGAACTCGGACGAGAGAGGCTAACAACACTAAATCTGACCTTCTTATTAGTATTCATATAAATTCCTTTAACAAAACATACGCAAAAGGAATTGAAACATATTATTACAAAAAGAGTGATAAAATTTTGGCCAATCACCTCCACAAAGAGCTTGTGAATGCGCTCAAGCTTAGAAACAATGGTCTAAAAAAAGAAACCATGTATATTTTACATCACTCTAATATGCCTTCGGCTCTTATTGAACCTTGTTTTATGACAAACCCTCATGAGAGTTGGCTTATTAATCAGCCCTCCTTTCGTCAAAAAATTGCAAATGCAACTTATAAGGGTATTTTAAATTACTACAAAGAAAACGGGTGAAAATAGATATTTTTTACGCTATAATGCGCTCATGAAACGTCCGATAGGCATATTCGATTCAGGTTTGGGTGGACTCACCGTTCTTTATGCGCTGCAGAAAGCATACCCAGAAGAGTCTTTTATATATATGGGTGATACTAAACGAGCTCCCTGGGGATCAAAATCACGTGAAGAGCTTGTATTGGTCACAGATGAAATTGTTGATTTTCTAACCTCAAAGCATATTAAATCACTGGTGGTTGCTTGTAATACGTCTTGCTCATTGGTTTTTGACCATATCTCAAAAAAAACAGCGATTCCCACATTTGGTCTTATAGAGCCTTCGTGTAAAGACGCCATCAACAAAACCCTTACAAATCGTATCGCTGTTCTCGGAACAACAGGCACTATTTCATCTAAGGCATACACCAAAACACTCACTTCTTTACACCCTTCTTTGGATATATTAGAGCTTGAATGTCCCGAGTTAGTACCCTTTGTCGAGTCCAACCAAATTACAAGTCAAAAATCCATATCTAAAGTAACGCATTATCTTGATAAAGTTCAAAATTTTGGTGCAGACACCCTAATTTTGGGCTGTACACACTACCCCTTTTTCCAACCGCTCATTCGATCTATTCATCCTAATCTAACGTTGGTTAACCCTGCCAATAGTATTTTATCAGTGATGTCACCTTTTATGATTTCATCTTCTCACCCTACTATTGAATTTTGGGTAAGTGGAAACCCAGATTCTTTTTCCGCATTCATATCAGAGCATTTCAACTGGCCCACTTCTAAAGTGAAGCAATACCAACCTACCTTAGCTACTCCTTGATAGGGTTCATCACATTCTCAACGATTTCTAAAAGGTCCTCAGGTTTGAAGGGTTTTAGCAGCTTATGATGTGCTTTAACGGATAAAGAAATATGACCGACCATTTGAGCCGTTGCAGTGAGTAAAATTAGAGGGATTTTTCTCAGAACACGATCTTTATCAAGAATCGCTGACACCATATATCCAGACATTTTTGGCATAACGACATCCAGTAAAATGCATTTTGGGCGATGAATACGTGCAAGTTTCAGGCCTTTCTCACCACTTTCAGCAGTAATGATATGATAGCCTTTTTCGGATAAAATCACCTTTACTATTTCCAGTATTGATGGATCATCATCGATCGCCAATATTGTATCTGACATAATCACCTCTGTCGTCTTACTATACTGGTTATACCCTTATTTATGTTTGGTAAACGTGGCGGAGAGAAAACTCACCCTTTAGAATGTTTAGAACAAGCCTTTGGAAATACCTATTTTTTACGTTTTTTTGCAAGAACGTATTTTTTATATTTATGCTTACGCATTTTTTTTCGTCGTTTTTTAACTAAGCTTCCCAAAAATAGCTCCTCCTTTGAAAGAATTTAAGTGTGGTATATTATCACGAACCTAAGGGGAAGGGAAGGTAATTAAAACCTTACTTTCCACCTAAGATTGTAATAAATTATACTGAACTGTTTGATCTTGTGAGCAAAAAGTACATACTTTTTTGTGAGAAACCAGTACTTTATGGCACTTTTGACACACAGAAAAACCAGCCTTTTGTTTTTGTTTAACAGATTGAATAATGCGATCTTTTAAATTTTCTGGTATGGGTGTTCTTTCTTTTTTAACCTGTTCTTTCTTTTTGTTTGTGATCATTGTCATTCTGACATCCTTCACTTTGTTTTTACCTATAAAATTCGAAAAATTTGTGAGTATTCTCTTTTTATAAAAAGCGATCTCGGTTTTCCACATTGGGTTTAACACTTCAACATAAACAATTCCCTCTCTAAAGTATGAGAATTTTAAATCTCCAGATATCTTTCCAAAGACTTCGCCCCAATATTTCTCTATCAGATGTGATATTCCGTAGTCTTTCTTTACCTGTTTGAGACCTTTTATTTTCATTAATATTTCTTTTAAATTATCCACGTGACATCACCCCCGATGCCATACGATACATTCCTGCTTGTTGAAATAAGGTCACGTCTTCTTTCATTACGGAGGCATACACAAGCTGTGTTTTTATTTCTAGCAATGAGATCAACTTTTTTTTCATATCACTATCCAACTCCGAAAAAGTATCATCCAATAATAACACTGGGTACACACCTGTTTTTTCTTTAAATTGATCCCATTCTGCACACTTAAGAAGAATTGCTACAGTTCTATTTATTCCCCTGGAATAAAAAGAAAATAAGGACCTATTATCAACTTGAATTTCAAAGTCATCTCTCTGCGGGCCATACAAAGATCTACCCGCATTCATTTCCTTCATTTTATTATCTTTACAGGTTTGTGCTAAAAACATGGCATAATCTGAAGCCGAAAAATGAGACCTATTAATGCCCTTAACTTGATATGCCATAGACACATCCGACACACCTTCCACAATTTTCTTCACCAACGGTACAAGGCTCGAATTTAAACACGAAACAGCCTTCATCCTTTCTTGTACAATAATTTCTGAAATCTTAATGAATTGTGTATTCCATAATTCCAATTGATGATGATTTGACTGTAATTCTAAACATTTATTTTTTTGCTTCAAAGCGATCTTAAATTTTTTAATAAGCATACTATATTGTGGATTATAGTGACTCCAGAATCGATCCAGACACCGCCTCCTTTCCTCAGGAGAGTCTTGAAACAACCGAATCACATCTGAAGATACATATGAAATAGGAATCGTTTTAAAGAGGCTAGACATCCTGTAAATAGGTTTGTCATCTAATACAAAAGATTTGATACCCTTATTTGAGATTCGTGCGTAAATTCGGTGTGGCTTTGAAGGTTTTATGATATTAATGCCTAATATAGACTCTTTTTTATCAAAAGAAATCAAATTCAAAATATTCGAATCCCGAGGAGATTGGCCATTCCCCAAAAAAAAGAGGGCTTCTAAGAAATTCGTTTTTCCCTGATTATTATCGCCATATATAAAGAGGTTTTTATCCTCTGAAAAATCAATAACAATTTCTTTTAAGTTTCTAAAATCTTTAATCCAACACTTTGTTAGCATACCTTACATTTGTTATACCAATGACGGGGTAGATGCATTATTATTCGGCAACTGAAAAGGTTCTGATTCAGGAGGCTCTACAGGCTCTGGGACGGGTTCTGTAACAGGCGGTTGAATAGGTTCTATCACGGGTGGCGCTACAATAGGCTCAACTACAGGGGGCTCAACTACAGGGGGCGGTGATGCTGCTGCAACAGTCTCTGTTTGTTCTTGCGGAGCCACGTCAACAGAATCTTTATTATCAGAAGCTGTATAATCACTGGTTCGGATAGGCATTAAGATATAGGTGAAGGCATCACTATTCACTTGTGTTAGGACACAAGGGCTCAGTTCACTATTGAATGTCATACATACATCATCAGCCTCTATGGTTTTTAATACATCCATTACAAGTCTCACATTAAAGGCAATTCTTACTTGATCAGAGTTACCTTCTTCCTTGACTTTAATTTCCTCTTTAAACTCCCCTAGATTGGGTGCATTTGCTTGGATTGTAAGGGTTTTATCTTTAAATTGGTATTTCACAACGTTATTGGACTCATTTGAAATAATGGCCGCTCTTTCCGATGCATCTAACATTACCCGTCGTTGTACCGTGAATTTAAACTGAGACTCTTTAGGCATCACTTGTTTGTAATCTGGAAACTGGCCTTGAATAATACGTGTAATCAGACAAAAATGAGCCATTCTAAATGATACTTGATTATCAGATAGCGTTATCTGTACGATAGTATCTGATGGTTCATTTTGAATAATCCTATATAATTCATTCATTGCTTTGAAAGGAACAATAGCGGCAAAGTCAACTTCTTGATTTGGTATGGGTGCTTTTTTAAGGGCCAACCTAAACCCATCTGTCGCAACAAAAAAGAGAGAGTCACCTTCACTTTTTATTAAAATACCATTTAGAAATTGTTTTGTTTCATCAAAGGAAACTGAAAAAATCGTGTACTTAATAAGGCTTTTTAAATCTCCCACAGATAAAGAAATATCTGAACCTGATTCTATCGATGGGAATACAGGATACTCTTCTGTTGATGTTCCCAGTATATCAAAATCAACACTTTCAGATGAAATAAATAGCTGGTTATTTTCATTTACACAAATATTCACCATTTCACAACTCAGTTTGGAAATGATATTTGTAATGGTTTTTGATTTAACAAGAATACGCCCCAAAGAATCTACTTTTTCAACTGGAATAGATGTTTCAATTCCCATTTCCAAGTCATTTCCTCTCAATGTTAGGGTATTCTCCTGCAACTCGAGAAAAATATTATCCATTATCGGCAGCGCTGTTCTGGTAGATATAGCTTTACCCACCGTTTCTATACTCTTTTGCAAAATATCTCTCTTACATGTAAATTTCATCTATACTCCTCCTCCAAAATAAGGATTTTTTTATTAACAGTATACCTATTATTATATAATATATATATATTTAATAGTAATAGTAGTACCTGTGGATATGTGGATTGGTTTAATTTTGTTTATAACCACAATGAAAAATAAGGATCACTTATTGTGATTAAAATGTGTATAAGGTGGAGAACTTTTTAAAAAATGAAACAACCAACAATGTGTAAACAGGTTATACACAAGGTTATTCACTGCTTTTGATGTTGGATAGTAGTATATTGATGATATTTTTGGTATTTGAATCTGTATCTATAGCGGCCCTGATCTTATCACATGCATGCATAACGGTTGTATGGTCCCTATTACCAAAGGTTTCGCCGATTTTAGGAAGAGACATATTGGTTAGTTCCCGTACTAAGTACATTGCAATTTGACGGGAATAAGCAAGTTCTCTTGTTCTTTTCTTAGATGATAAATCATCTGGATGAATATTAAAATAATTGCAGACATGTCGTTGAATAAGGCTGGCGGTTAAAGGCCTTTCCTGCCTGATACCTACCAAATCTTTTATAATGTTACTAGCAATTGATAATGTCACTTCTGTGTTTAAAAGAGAAGCGTAGGCAAATATCCGATTCAATGCGCCTTCCAACTCTCGAATGTTACTGGGAATTTGAGTGGCAATATAATGAAGAACTTCGTTAGAAATAATGACGTCATTAGACTCAACTTTTTGTCTTAATATAGCAATACGGGTTTCTAATTCGGGGGGCTGGATATCCGCAATTAATCCCCAAGCAAATCGTGTTCTGAGGCGGTCTTGAAGAGTCGGTATGTCTTTTGGGGGCCTGTCTGATGTTAAAATGATTTGTTTTTGATGATTATGAAGTTCATTGAAGGTATGGAAAAATTCTTCTTGAGTTGTCTCTTTTCCAGCTAAAAATTGTATATCGTCTACAAGTAGCACATCAAATGACCTGTATTTATCTTTAAAAAGCTTTGTTTTTTTGTCTTTGAGTGAATTAATCAGATCGTTAGTAAATTGTTCAGAGGTTACAAGGGACACCTTAAAGTCAGGATACTTGGCATTAATCTCTTGTCCTATGGCATGAAGAAGATGGGTTTTTCCGAGACCTGCAAATCCATATATAAATAAAGGGTTATATGCCTTAGCTGGCTTTGTTGAAACAGCTTGTGCTGCTGCATGAGCAAATCTATTATTTGATCCAACAATAAAATTCTCGAAGGTAAGATTAGGGTTGAATTGTGAAATGACATTGGTATTTTGATGAGGTGAAGATTTAAAGAGCTGCATCTGTGGAGGGGGTTCAGAAGACTCAATATTTTCTTCAACAACAAATTCAATAATAAGATTATTGTAATCCGTCTTTAGAAACTTTAATTTTAATATGGGCTCGCATTTTTCCCTAATCCACCCTTTAGAAAAATGACTGTTTACCTTGAGTTTTAGTACATTATTTGAAAAAGATATAGGTTCTGTAGACGATTTGAATATTTGGAAGTTCGGGACAGATAGAGTATCCTCCAAACAAGTGTTAACAGCATTCCATAATTTATCCATAATTTATATATATTCAACCATTTATCAACAAGTTATCCACATTTTATACTAAGTTCACAATATGGTGAGTCTGAGGCTAATTTAAGTTTAAAAAAATTCTTAAAAATTGCGGTCAAAGAATCACAAAGTAGATTATCCACAGGGTTATCCACAGGATTTGCGTTTTATTGTGGATAACAATACGCCCTCTCGTTTTGAGAGACACATATCATAGCAATATTAAAATATCGTAGCAAGTTAAGGGTGTCGTTTTTTAACCAGGTAAAATATGCTAGGCGTAAGATTTAGTCGTGAAAAAAAAGATTGAAAAACAGCATCCATTGACGCCAATTTTTTAGGACTTATTTTCTTTTTGATAAAGGGAGATCTAAAAAATGAGGTGTTTAAAATCTTAATGGTTTCAAAAGATTGTTTTATAAGTAAATCATCGATGTATTTGGGGTGAAAATTATAAAAGGTATGACTTCTTTCTAATGGCACTTTTGAAAACGGGTTATAATGAGATTTTCCAGTGATCAACCGGGCAATTTGTAATAAATGTTTTTTGTTGGGACATTCAAATATAAAATAACCATTCTTGTCCAACACACGGTATACTTCCTTGAAAAATATGGCGGGTTCTTTGAGGTGATGTAGCGTTCGAATCGAAATGACAGTGTTTACAGTGTTATTTTTGAGCGGAATCTCATACATATTACCTTTTAAAAAAGTTACTTGTGGATGATGAATGGACTTTTTAGCTTGAGATAGAAGATTGTTTGCATAATCCAGAAGATAGAATTCTTTTGCGAATGGCTCGTATATAGGAAATAACCTCCCAAATCCGCATCCTGCATCTAATATGGTGTTCGAAGGAGGGTATTGAGACAATAATTTTGAGAGTGTTTGTCTTTCACATAAATTCTCGTAGCGCCTGTCATGTTCTGTCCAATAGGTTTGGTAGTTATATGTGGAGTAATCACTCACTGGCGGCTTGTTCATACGCTCAGAGTGTATCAGATCGGTAGGTCCAATTCCAGTTCACAAGCATCTATCCCAATGTTAGTATATCAACTATGAAATTTGACGTTATTATCATTGGTGCTGGGCATGCAGGCTGTGAGGCAGCTCTTGCCAGTGCACGATTGGGGTGTAAAACGGCTGTCATCTGTTTAAGTTCTGATAAGATTGGATTAATGCCTTGTAATCCTTCAATAGGGGGGCCGGCTAAGGGTCAAATTGTTGGTGAAATTGATGCACTGGGTGGAGAGATGGGTTTAGCCGCTGATGTAACCATGATCCAAATGAAAGTTTTAAATCGGTCCAAGGGCCCTGCTGTCCAATGTTTACGTTCTCAAAATGATAAATATGAATATAGTGATTTCATGAAAAAGGCACTGGAAAACCAGAAAAACCTTCATATCATTGAAAACATGGTAACCGACTTAGTTGTGAAGGAAGGCGCTGTCACCGGTGTTTATACAAAGAATCACACCTTATATGAAGGGAAGGCGGTTGTTATCACTACCGG